>CAZHKI010000096.1:0-10353 GCA_964533365.1 uncultured Maribellus sp.
ACCCGGTTTTGCCGTCAATAAACAAGAATCATATCTTCAGGTTATTTCTAAGCCCAAAAAGAAATATTTTCACCACCCCATCGAAAAAACTCTTAAATTTGTGAGTACTGGAACAAAAACGGATATGGAGAAGATTGCCAAAGTTTTCCTTGTTTTCCTTGTCTCGGCGGTACTTCCTTTTACACCGCTTTCTGCACAGCACGATGTTGGGGAAACTGGCCACGTGACCGAATCCGATGAACCATTTAATGCCGGGAAATTCGTTATCGAACACGTATCGGATGCGCACGACTGGCACATTGTTTCATTTGGAGAAACCACCATCAGTATCCCGCTCCCGGTTATCGTTTACAGCCGAAATCCCGATTGGCACGAAGGCAAATGTTTTCATGTTTTTATGTCGTCGAGATTTCATCACGGCCACGCCGATTACAAAGGATTCAGGCTGTCGCAAAGCAAAGGAAACGAGGGAAAGATTGTTGAACTGGACGAAGCGGGCAACGAAGCGGGAAAACCTTTCGATATTTCCATTACCCGAACAGTTGCCGGAATCCTGGTATCAGTTATTGTCTTGTTCTGGCTGATTTTTTCAGTAGTTGCTTCCGCCAGGCGGAACAGGGGCAAAGCCCCAACCGGCCTCCAGAATTTGATTGAACCGGTTATCCTTTTTATCCGCGACGAAATTGCCCGGCCTGCTATTGGGGAGAAAAAATCGGAAAAATTTATGCCGTTTCTGCTCACGCTTTTCTTTTTTATCCTCATCAACAATTTTATCGGCCTTATCCCCATTCCGCCGTTTGGCTCAAACGTAACCGGGAACATTGCCGTAACCATGGTGCTGGCGTTGTTTACTTTTTTTGTTACCACCATGAACGGGAACAAACATTACTGGAAAGAAATTTACAATCCCGATGTACCGTGGTGGTTAAAATTTCCCATCCCGATGATGCCCATTGTTGAACTTTCGGGGGTGATAACTAAACCCTTTGTTTTGATGGTGCGACTATTTGCCAACATGATGGCCGGGCACATGATTATTGCTGTTTTCGTAAGCCTGATTTTTATTTTCGGCAGCTTGATAGGCGTTGGCGCAGGTTATGGAATCAGTGTGATTTCCATTGCATTTTCAGTGTTCATTATGTTACTGGATGTTTTGGTTTCGTTTATTCAAGCTTATGTTTTTACCTTGTTGTCGGCGCTCTATTTTGGGATGGCGACAGCAGAACATCATTAATATCAATTTAAATTAAATGCTATGTTATCAGTCATTTTAACTGTACTGTTACAAGCCGCTGCAGGAGCAGGGATTGGCAAAATGGGCGCTGCGCTGGGCGCAGGGCTTGCTGCCGTCGGAGCAGGGATGGGCATTGGAAAAATTGGCGCCAGCGCCATGGAAGCTATTGCCCGCCAGCCTGAAGCCGGTGGCGACATCCGTTCGAACATGATCGTTTCGGCCGCTTTAATTGAAGGGGTTGCCTTCTTTGCCGTGATTGTGTGTGCTTTGGTCATTTTTTTCTGAAAAACATTTGGCAGCCTCCTCCGGGATTGCCGGAGGTGGAGCTGCCCAAACTAAAAATCTGAAATTATGGGTTTAGTTACTCCAAATCCCGGAACATTATTTTGGATGGTCATCATTTTCGGACTGGTGCTTTTTATCCTCCGGAAGTTTGCCTGGAAACCCATTCTGAATGTTTTAAGAGAACGGGAAGAGTCGATTGCCAATGCATTAAATTCGGCTGAAGAAGCCAAAAAAGAGGTGGCCGGGTTAATTGCTGACAACGAGAAAATTATTGCCGGGGCACGCCGGGAAAGAGATATCATCATGAAAGAGGCCATCGAACTGAAAGATAAAATTATTGCCGAGGCCAAAGAAAAAGCAGGACAGGAAGCCCAAAAAAGTATAGAAAACGCCCGTCAGCAAATTTTGGCCGAAAAAGCTGCCGCCATCAGCGACATAAAAAAACAGGTGGCCAATCTTTCGGTAATGATTGCCGAGAAAGTGCTCAAAAAGGAACTCGCAAACAAAGCCGAGCACGAAAAAATGTTGGAAGGACTGGTCGATGATATGAAGCTGAATTAACCGGAATGTATGGATCAGAGTGCAATCACAGTCAGGTATGCGAAAGCTTTTTTTTCGCTGGCAAAAGATAAAAACCGGTTAACCGAACTGAAAAAAGATGTGGAACTTGTTTTCACTGTTTGTCATGAATCGGTTGATTTTATTCTTTTGCTGGAAAACCCTGTCATAAAACAATCCAAAAAAGAAAAAATCGTTTCGTTGATTTTCAGCGATAAAATGAACCGGCTCACCCTTGATTTTCTTCATTTAATCATCAGGAAAAGAAGGGAAGTCCATATCCCGGCCATTTGCCGTTACTTTCTATCGCTGGCTAGGAAAGATCAAAATATCCAGTCGGCGGTTTTGACCACTGCGGCTGAAATTGATCCTGCCGTTATCACAAAAATTGTTGCACTGATTGAAAAAGAATTAAAGGTTAAAATTGAACTGTCAACCCAAATTAAACCGGAAATAATTGGAGGAATGATTTTACGTCTCGACGACAAGCAATACGATGCCAGCATTGCCATGCAACTCAAAAAAATCAGGCAGAACTTGCTCGAAACCGGTATGAAGTAAAACCTTAGAAAAATGAAAAAGAAACAACATGACAAATATTAAACCTGCTGAAATATCTGAAATTCTAAAACAACAGTTGGAGGGTTTCAAAACAGAAGCCGAACTGGAGGAAGTTGGTACCGTGTTACAGGTGGGCGACGGAATTGCCCGGATTTATGGCCTGTCGAATGTGGAATCGAACGAAATGATCGAGTTCGGGAATGGGATGAAAGGCATTGTGCTGAACCTGGAAGAAGATAATGTAGGTGTCGTTCTTTTGGGCCTTTCCGAGAAAATTAAAGAAGGTGATACGGTAAAGCGGTTAAAGAGGATTGCTTCCATCATGGTTGGCGAAAAACTGCTCGGTCGGGTCATTAATACCATTGGTGAGCCTCTCGACGGGAAAGGCGCCATTGAAGGAGAACTTTTTGAAATGCCGCTGGAACGGAAAGCGCCCGGTGTCATATTCCGGCAGAAAGTGAACCAACCCCTTCAAACCGGATTGAAGGCTATTGACGCCATGATCCCAATTGGCCGCGGCCAGCGGGAACTGATCATCGGTGACCGCCAGACCGGCAAGACGGCCATCGCCATCGATACCATCATCAATCAGCGCGAAAATTACGAAAAAGGGAACCCGGTTTATTGTATTTATGTTGCCATCGGACAAAAAGGATCAACCGTGGCCAACATTGCCGCAACGCTTGAAAAATATGGGGCAATGGATTATACGGTCATTGTAATGGCCACTGCTTCAGATCCTGCTGCTTTGCAGTTTTATGCCCCGTATGCCGGTGCAGCCATTGGCGAGTATTTCCGCGACACCGGCCGCAATGCCCTGATAATTTATGATGATCTTTCGAAACAGGCCGTTTCGTACCGCGAAGTTTCATTACTGTTGCGCCGTCCGCCAGGCCGCGAAGCATATCCGGGCGACGTTTTCTATCTTCATTCACGGTTGCTCGAAAGGGCGGCAAAAATTATCGAATCCGAAGAAATTGCCGAGCAAATGAACGACCTTCCTGAGTGTTTAAAAGGTAAGGTTAAAGGCGGTGGTTCGTTAACTGCGTTGCCAATTATTGAAACCCAGGCCGGCGACGTTTCGGCTTATATTCCAACCAATGTGATTTCCATTACCGACGGACAGATTTTTCTCGAATCGAACCTGTTCAACGCTGGCGTCCGCCCGGCCATTAACGTGGGTATTTCCGTTTCGCGCGTGGGCGGCAGCGCCCAGTTAAAAGCTATGAAACGAATTGCCGGTACGTTGAAACTCGACCAGGCCCAGTTTCGCGAACTGGAAGCTTTTTCGAAATTTGGATCCGACCTTGATGCCGCAACCATGCGCATACTCGACAAAGGCCGTAAAAACGTTCAGGTTTTGAAACAGATCCAGTATTCACCCATGAAAGTTGAGCATCAGATTGCCATCATCTATTGTGGAACTAAAGAATTGCTGCGGGGTGTTCCGTTGGAAAAAGTCAAAGAATTCGAATCCGACTTCCTCGAATTGATGGAAATCCGGTATCGTCCGGTTCTGGACGAATTGAAAGAAGGTAATATGACAGCTGAAACAGAAGCAATAATCCGCGAAGTTGCTGCCGGAGTCGCTGAAAAATACAGAAAGTAATTTTATGGCTGGATTAAAGGAAATAAGGACACGAATTGCATCGGTGAAAACCACAAGGCAGGTTACCAGCGCTATGAAAATGGTTTCAGCAGCCAAACTGAAAAAGGCACAGGATGCGATTTTGCAAATTCGTCCGTATGCCGACAAACTGCACCAAATATTAACCTCGCTCAGTGCCAGCCTCGAAAATTACGACGATTCTGTATTTACTCATCCCCGAATTCCCGGGAATATTTTAATAATTCTCATCTCTTCCAACCGTGGTTTATGCGGTGGGTTCAACACCAATATTTCAAAAAAGGCCATCGAACTTATTACATCGAAATACAATTGGCAACTTCAACTGGGTCATGTTGATGTTATCTGTTTGGGCAAAATGGGCGAACGGCAAATGAAACACAAAGGATTGAATATAACCGGCACCCGGAATGAGATTTTTGATAATCTTACCTTCGAAAATGTATCCGATTTTATTTCTGAAATTATGAAAACATATGCAGAAGGCTTTTACGACCGGGTAGAGATTGTTTATAACCAGTTTAAAAATGCAGCCGTTCAGGTTCAAACCGCCGAGCAGTTTCTGCCAGTGAAAATTGAGACCGGCAATCAAAATGAAACCTACTTCGAATTTATCTACGAACCAACAAAAGAAGAAATTATCCGGGATTTGATTCCACGTTCGCTGAAAATGCAGTTTTACAAAGCAGTTCTCGATTCGTATGCAGCAGAACATGGCGCCCGGATGACGGCCATGCACCTGGCCACCGATAATGCCACCGAATTGCTTCGGGAACTTACACTGCAGTATAACAAAGCACGCCAGGCAACCATTACCGGCGAAATTCTCGAAATCGTGAGCGGGGCTGAGGCCCTGAAAGGATAATCAAAAAGATTAAGCTCATTTGTTAAACAAAGCCAGTTGTTACGGGATCAATAATTACAAAAACCTGCTATGTAATTCTCAACATAACAGGTTTTTACATTATTTCAACGATTCAGTTTTTATTCGACACTGAAGTCAAACCACAGTTTTATTGGGTATAATTCATCACCACTGTACCTTGAGTAAACGCCTTTCTGACTTTTCGGGCCTAGTTTTTCGGCCGTTTTAAATTTGGTCCCAATGGCCGGAATTTCATATAAAAACGAAATATCGCCAGCCGGGAAAGGTGGGTATGTTCCACCCGCCACATGCTTTGGCTTAGCAGGTGTAAACAACTGAAAATACAAATTCGGGGTTTCCGAAATTATGGTGAAATCCGATTCGGTGGTTTGCAATGTTGCCCAGTACAGGTTTCCGTGATAGCCTTTAAACTCGGGGTAAACCAGTTCGTTAAAACTTTCGCCGGTAATGGTGTTGTTGTACGCTTTTTCCCAAATGCCAAAGTTACTGCCTTTCAAACGGTTTTTCCAAACCCGGTAAGGCCCGCGGCCCATCCATTTTATGCCGGTGCATTTTTCTTCGGGATAATTGAATGAAATGCCAAGAAAATCTAAATCTTTGGCATTTTTCAACAGACTGGCTTCCAGACCGAGTAATCCACTTTTTTCAAGTTTCCAAACGGCCTTTCCCGGGTATTTCGAATACGAAATTTCAAAAATAAAATTTCCCTGGTTATCCTTTTGCCATTGGGTTCCCGAAACATCCGATTCTACTCCTGCCGGCGCCGGGCCACCGTGAAACGAAACATTTCCCTTGCGGTTTTTTGCCGAAAGCAGTGTGCCATTTTCTTTACTGAATATAAATTCCAATCCGGCAACCGAAGCTTTAACCGAATTACTGGTTTCTGTCACTACAATTTCTGAATTGAGGCTACCGGCATTGATTAGCCGTTCTGCCGCTTTTTCTTTGGGTTGAACCACCGGCCAGCTCCATGTATATAACTCTTTCCCGTGGTGATCGGTGGCGGTGAACCGGAAAATATCGGCAGTTTGCAATGCCTCGCCACAGTTGATTTCAATTTGCACCGTTTCGCCTGGTTTTGCTGCCGGACCTGGCAAAGTCCCGCTTCCGGTTACAACCTCTTTTGTGCTGCCAATTTCTGTTCTGACAGCCTGCCAGTTGAAACTGCAATCTTTCAGGTTGGTGTAAATGAATTTGTTTTTCAGGAATAACCTTCCGTTCCAATGCCGGTTGATGGTAACCGGTTCAACCTGCACCGGCGACCAAATTTCCTTAACCGTGTAGAAACTGCCTTCCTTTTCGCGGTGTGGCCCTAAAATCCCATCGGGGGCATGATTTCCATCGCCGTCAAAAACCTTTCCGGGCAGGTCGGTGCGCAACACAGCCTCGTCGGCCAGCACCCACAAAAATCCTCCTGCATGAAGCGGAGTTGATTCGTAGCTCCGCCAGTATTCTTCCAGTCCGGCGCCAATTCCGCCATCGTATAAACCGTGCAGCAATTCGGTGGCCATAAACGGGTCGTTACCAAAAACATTCCGGCCAATGGCAAAATTGAATTCGGGATAATGGTGCGTATCGACGCCATTACGCAACAGCCACGGGTAAATCACCGGGCGTTTTTGAATGTCGTAGCGGTGAAATCCAGGTTCGTTGGCAAAATCCCAGCCACCTTCGTTGCCGTGGTCCCAAACCACCACACACGGGTTATTGTGGTCGCGCAAAACGGTTTCCTTCACTAGTTTTGGCCCCACAACTGTATCGTAGGCATCCTGCCAGCCGGTTACTTCGTCGAGCACAAAAAGACCCAGAGAATCGCACAATTCAAGAAACCGTTTGTCGGGGACATAGTGCGACATCCGCACCGCGTTCATGTTCATTTCTTTCATCAAACGAATATCGGTGAGATGGTTATCTTCGCTCAGGCACCGCCCGGTTTCAGGCCAGAACGAATGCCTGCAAACGCCTTTAAAAACCACTTTTTCTCCGTTTACATAAAAGCCGTCGTGTTTGCGGAGTTCCACCGTGCGGAAGCCGATTCGCTCGGTAACTTCATGCAAAATTTTATCCCCGCTTTTCAAGGTGATTTTCATTTTGTAGAGGTTGGGCCACTCGGGATTCCATGCTTTAACATTTTCAAATTTCCCTGAAATGATTTTCGCATTCACTCCTTTTTCGATGCCGGCCAAAACTTCATTACCTGTTTTTTCCCCGTCAAGGCCAAACAATTCAACCGCTATTGAATAATCAGTTCTTGAGTTGTTTGTTTCAACAAGAACATTGAAAGAACCGTCGGCTTTGGCATCGATTGCGGTCCGGTTCATGTGAATTTCGGGTAAAACTTCCAGAAAAACCGGGCGGAAAATGCCACCGAAAATCCAGAAATCGGCTTGTCGCTCGGCCCGGTTAACCGATTCGTTGGAGGAATGTTTGGCCACATCCACCTCAAGCAGGTTGGTTTTTCCGTATTTCAGCAGTTTCGAAACATCGTATTTAAAACGGTAAAAAGCGCCCTGGTGGATTTCGCCGGCCACTTTCCCGTTGATTTTTACCTGCGTGTCGGTCATCGAGCCATCGAAAACAATGTTTACTGTTTTGCCTTTCCAGTTCGACGGAACTTCAAATTCGTGTTTGTAAAGCCCGTGTTCCTTCCCCAGTTTTTTCTCATTGTTCTGCCAGTCGTGGCCGTAATTGTAGGTGCCAAAACCCTGCAATTCCCAGTTCGACGGCACCGGAATTTTTGTCCATTTGTTGCTATTTTGCCCGTCGGTGCAAAAGAAATCCCATTCAACCGTGTTGGCAGCATCGGTTCCCGAAAGAAATTTTATCTCTGTTTTTTGTGCAATTCCCTGGTAAAAAAAGAAGAGGAAAGAAAGGGTAACTATAAAATGGTTGGTTTTCATTATTAAAAAATCAGTTGGTTTATTTTAATTGTATTTGTACAGACGGTTTATTGTAACCCTGCGACAAATCAAAAATTTTTGTTTTAAATGATTCAGTTTCGGGGAGTTCGAATTCGAGTCCACTGCTTTGGTCGATTTCAACTTTCAGGCTGGTAGCTTCAAACTCCAGAACATGGCCGGCTTTGGTTTCGTCGGCCGAGATAAAGTGCAGGTGAAAACCGGGGAGGTTCACACCACCCACGTATTCCGGGAACCAGAATCCCACCAGCGTTCCTTCCACGTTTTTCCACTCAAAAACCGGGCGGTTGGCAATGGCTTCGTTCAGTGTTTTTTCATACGGGAATTCCTGTTTTTCGGCGCTGCCACATTTGATTTGCGAAAAAGTTCCGGTTACTTTCAGTGCATAAATATAATTAGGCGACGAATACTGTTCCCCGGCCAGCTTTTTCAGAGCCGGATAGTCTGTTTTTTCGGTTTTAACAGTAAAATCAGATCTGAAAAATTTCACCACGGTAAATGGCACCAGCGAATTATCGGCGGGCAATTTAACTTTTCCGTCAGCCGGGAACTGATACACTTTCCCGTTGTTTACAATCATTTCGCCATCCAGTCCGTTGTAGGTTCCCAAACCCATATCGCCTTTTGTTTTTACACCGGCAACCGTCATGTTTCCGTCGTAAATGCTGTTGGCCAGCGCTGTAAAAAGTGAGTATTGGTAAATCCTGTCGGTGTTTTCAAAACCGGCAGCCGGAGCAGCCAGTTTTCTGGTACTGCACGAAGCAACCAGTATTCCGGCCACTGCTAATCCTAAAATTTTATTCATTTTCCAGTTGCTTTAGCTGTTGCACGTCACTCCCCCACCAGTTGATTCCAGGGTCGAAATCTTTAGAAAGAAAGTTTAACCGTTGCTTTTCGAGTTGCGGTAAGCGTTCGTTTTTTATTTTTTCAAGATGTGCTTTTTCTTTTTCAGCATCGTAAAGCGGGTCCTTTTCCGGAAATCGTGCGCCTGTTTCGTTTAAATATGAAAAGAGTTTTTTACTCAGTTCATTTACTTTTTCAGGATTGCCGGTTGCCAAATCGGTAGTTTCGCCCAAGTCAGTTTTCAAATTGTATAATTCTTCGTGCCCGTCTTCGTAATAATGAATGAGTTTCCAATCGCCCAAACGAATGATGGAAGAAGGTTCTCCGCCCTGGTTTCCGTAATGAGGGTAATGCCAAATCAGCGGTCGTTCGGAAATTGTTTCGCCTTTTAATAGTGGGACCAAACTCACTCCGTCACTATGTTCTGAGGTTTTTAACGGAAGTCCGGCCAGTTCGAGAATGGTTGGGTAAAAATCGGTCCCGGTTACCGGAGTGGTACATTTTTGTCCGCCTTGCATCCCGGGAACTTTGATAAAATAAGGTTCCCGGATTCCCCCTTCAAATTGGTAACCTTTTCCGGCGCGCAGCGGAAGGTTTGATGTTGCAAAAGCATCGCCGGCAGCCACTCCGCCATTGTCAGACGTAAAAATGACCACTGTATTTTCAGTCAGCCCAAGTTCATCCAGCGCTTTCAAAACTTCGCCCACAGCATCGTCCATCGATTCAACCAACCCTGCATAAACCGGATGGTCCTGCACCTGACGGATGGGCAGAAAATGCCCCATTTCGAAACCGGTTTCAGCAATTCCCAGGTCTTCGGCTTTTTGCCGGTATTTTGTCCATTTTTCGTGCGTGGTTTGAATGGGCCCGTGAACCGCATAAAACGACAGATAGGCAAAAAAAGCACTGTCCTTGTTTTCTTTTATAAAGTTTACAGTTTCCCTGGCCAGCCGCATTTCCAGGTTTTCTCCATCGGGGCCGTCTACCAGATTTGGATTTTCGTATGGCGAAAAATAACCTCCTTTCGGACTTCCGGCATCCCAGCCGCCTTTGTTGATGTCGAAACCATGATCTTCGGGCCATGAACCTTTTTCACCCAGATGCCATTTTCCTGCAAAAAAAGTTTTGTAACCAGCTTCTTTCATCGCTTCCGGAAGGGTGATGTATTCATGCGGTAAATTGTGTACATAATCGGGCGGCAGCAACTGGTTAAACCGTCCGGCGTTGCGCCATTCTTCATCTGTGGCGGCGCCAATCCAGTCGGTGATACCGTGGCGGGCGGGGAATTTGCCCGTCATGATGCTGGCCCGCGACGGGCTGCAAACCTGGCAAGTGGCGTACCCGTCGATGAAAATCATCCCTTCCGATGCTATCCGATCGATGTTAGGCGTTTCGTAAAACTTACTTCCCGAGATGCTCAAATCGTGGTAACCGTAATCAT
>CAZHKI010000097.1:0-10347 GCA_964533365.1 uncultured Maribellus sp.
ATATAAACGGACGGAAGCCAAGAGCCACGAGCAACAAACACAAAACTCCGACGACACCAGATACCCCAGCGACCACTGCGATCACATTCCGAAACCTATGCCGGCGCCTCCCACAATTCCAACAAAAATTAATGTTGTGGTATAGTTTTCGGCCCCAAAAAGTCCGGAAAGGATATACCCCAGACCGAGGAAAATACCGCTGGCAAGGGTTAATTTCCGTGGCCCGTATTTAGGCATCAGGCGGCCGGCAATGACCATGACGATGGCAAAAACGGCAACGCCAACTGAAAATACAATTTGGGTTTGTGCTTTAGTCCAGCCACCTTCCACCAGTTCGCTGGTAAATACCGACCAGGCATAGAGGTTCCCCAGTGCAAGCTGGATAAGGATGGCGCCCAGTACAACCAGTCCCCGGTTTTTTTCATGGATCGTATTCATTAATTGTTTTGTTTTTTCAGGTTTATTTTGAATTGAAAAAGAAAGACACCTTCGCGGGAAGATGCCTTTTCTTTAATGATTAGCGTTTAACTTCGACTTTGGCGCCGTTAATAATTTCATCCACGATGCCCGGATCGAGCAGGGTGGAGGTGTCGCCGAGGTTGGTGGCATCGCCTTCGCCAATTTTTCGGAGAATGCGTCGCATGATTTTCCCGGATCGGGTTTTGGGTAGTCCACTGACAATCTGTATTTTGTCGGGTTTGGCAATGGCCCCGATAAACTTGTTGACCGTTGCCCTGATTTCATCTTCGATGGTTTTCATTTCGTCATCCGACAAATCTTCGCAAATGACGTATGCATAAATCCCGGATCCTTTGATTTCGTGTGGATAACCCACTACTGCAGACTCAACTACTTTGGGGTGCTGGTTGATGGCATCTTCCACTTCGGCAGTTCCGATGCGGTGGCCGGAAACATTGATTACGTCGTCTATCCGGCCAATGATCCGGTAATATCCTTCTTCGTCGCGTTTGGCACCGTCGCCGGTTAAATACAAGCCGGGAAAAGCTGAAAAGTAAGTCTGAAAACACCGGGGATGATCGCCGTAAGTGGTGCGCAGCATCCCGGGCCATGGAAATTTGATGCACAAAATTCCTTCCACGCTGTTGCCTTTGAGTTCTTTTCCTTCCGGGTCGACCAGGATGGGCTGAATGCCGGGTAATGGTAAGGTAGCCAGTGAAGGTTTTGTGGGTGTTATTCCGGCCAGAGGCGAAATCATGATCCCGCCGGTTTCGGTTTGCCACCAGGTATCGACAATCGGGCGTTTCCCTTTTCCCACCACGTCGTGATACCAGCGCCAGGCTTCTTCGTTGATGGGTTCGCCCACGGTTCCCAGTACTTTAACAGAACTCAAATCCTGTTTGGTTACCCATTGGTCGCCCTGGGCCAAAAGCGCCCGAATGGCGGTAGGAGCCGTATAAAAATGGGTGACTTTATATTTGTCAACAACTTCCCAGAACCGGCTGGCGTCGGGCCAGGTGGGGACTCCTTCGAACATAACGGTGGTTGCCCCGGCGAGCAACGGCCCATACACAATGTAGGAATGCCCGGTTACCCAACCGATGTCGGCCGTGCACCAGAAAATATCGCCATCGTTGTATTGAAAAACATTTTTGAACGTATATTCGGCATATACCATGTAACCGGCGGTAGTATGGACCACTCCTTTTGGTTTTCCGGTAGAACCAGATGTGTAGAGGATAAACAACACGTCTTCCGAATCCATAACCTCGGCTGTGTTTTCGGTGGATGCCTGTTCCATCAGTTTATCCCACCAGATATCTTTTTCATTCCAGTTGATTTCATCGCCGGTGTGTTTCAGAACGATGGTGTTTTTGACCGAAGGGCAGTTGAGCAACGCATCGTCGGCAATCGATTTTATCGGGATTGATTTCGTTCCACGGTAAGCGCCGTCGGAAGTAATCAATACTTTTGCCTTTGCATCGTCAATCCTGTCGGCAAGGGCAGTAGCCGAGAAACCTGCAAAAACGATGGAGTGGATGGCCCCAATCCGGGCGCAGGCCAGCATGGCAATGGCCAGTTCGGGAACCATGGGCAAATAAATGGCTACCCGGTCGCCTTTTTCAACGCCAATATTTTTCAGCCCGTTGGCAAATTGTTTTACCTTTTCAAACAGTTCGCCATAGGTGAGCCGAATCTCCGGCTGTTTCGGATCGTTGGGCTCCCAGATGATAGCCACCTGATTTTTTCGGGTGAACAGGTTTCGTTCAAAGATATTTTCGGTAATGTTGAGTTTACCGTTGACAAACCATTTTACATCGGGCGCTCCTTTACCTTCAAATTTCCAGTCGAGTACCCGATCCCACTTTTTATGCCAGAAGTGGCTTTCGGCAATTTTCCCCCAAAATCCATCAGGATCCGCAACACTTTCCTGGTACGTCCTGAAATATTCCGCCAAACTTGTTATTTTATTTACCATAAACATTAGATTTAAGTAAGTTAAAAATGAATGTATCAAGTTACAGGTGTCCCTTTTCTCCTGACGATTATCTTCAAAAAATGCCGTTCGACCGTTTTTGGCTGGTTGAAAAACGGTCGGTGGTAACCGAAGATATAATGGTATGAAAAAAAGGACCGAAATAAATAGGGTTGAGTGGAGCCGGTTTTTTAATGAATAGCAGTTTTGCCATAATAACCAATTGCCAAATTCTTACTAAAATATTCCACACTTAATTTACTACAAAAAATGGTATGGAAAAAGGAATTGAATGTATTGTATAACAGGTGTTTATATTATGTTGATTATTTAAGGAAAAATCAATGGGAATAAGGTTTTCAGTTTAGTAATTTAAATGTTTTTTTCCGATCGCATGGTTTGCAACCGGAAAATTCGACGGTAAGTATTTTCGGGTTAAGGACGGAAGTTGAGTAAAAATTAAGTGGAAACCGGTAATTCCTTTTTCATGCCGTTTTCATCCAGGTTGACAAACGTAACATGAGTTGAAAATACCGGTTCCAATCCCGAACTGCAGTTGTTGCTGCAAAAAACAATAATATAATATTGTACGGAAGTGTTTCCCACATTTGATTTTTCAATTACAAATTTCAGGATTGAGCCTTCGCGGATGCTTTTTTTGAAAGTAACCTTATCGAGGGCGACTGTTACAAAACTGCTGCCCGGATAGTCGAGTGTGGCCGCAATCCACGCATATTCATCAATCCATTTCAGTAAATTGCCCCCGTATAAGTACCCGTTCTGGTTGAGATCGCCGCGAAGTACCAGTTTAAAATTTTCCATAATTTACTTATTCTGATTTATTTTTCAATGGCTTCGTAAGGAGTAAAACCTTTGGGCGCTTTTTCGCTCAGCGCCGCGTGCGATTTGTAAAATTCGGGACTGTCGTAAATTTTCTTCAGCAGCATGTCGCGGGTGTTGGGTTCGGCCAGATGGGCAATCCCGATGGCATGTTCCACCAGGTTCAGCCCCATAGGATTGAATGCGCCGTTTTCGGTGACTATGACCACCGGATCGGCGGCAATGGCCGTGGTAGTGATCCCTTCGGGGCACATGTCGATAATTTTGGAAATTCCGTTATTGGTCATCGATTCCATGGCAATGATGGCATACCCGTCTTTTGAAAGTACCGAGCCTCTGAGAAAGTCGGCCTGCCCGCCAATGCCGCTGTAAATCTGCCTTCCCTTGAGCGAGTCGGCCCAGATATTCCCGTGCAAATCGACCCCGATGGCGCTGTTGATGGCAACCATTTTATGTTGCTGGGCAATGCGCAGCACATTGTTGGTGAAATTACACGGGCGGCTTTGTACTGAACTGTTGTAGTCGAGCCAGTCGTATCCTTTTTTTCCGTTGGCCAGAAATATGGAAGAGATGGAAAAGTTGACGTCGGAATATTTGTTGGTGACAATCTTTTTCTCAATAAGTTTTTGCATTGAGTCGGTAAAAAGTTCTGTGTAGATACCAATATCTTTAACTCCTTTGTCGATAACGGCGTCGGTAACTGCTTCAGGAACTTTGCCAATGCCATATTGCAGGGTGGCTCCGTCAGTAATATACAACTCAGTAATGAGCCTTCCGATTTTACGATCGATTTCATCAGGGCGGAGGTAGGGGATGACCGGGAGCGGATAATCGGTATCGATCATAAAGTCAATCTGCGATTCGTCGAGGGTTGTGCCCAGAATAAAGGGCATTTGGGTATTTCGTTCGGCAATGACAATCCCGCCGCTGGCTTTTGCCGTGTGCACTGCCGCCTGAATTCCCTCTACCGTGGTGCCGTAACTGTAATTGCCGCCTTTATCGGGGCCACTCACCTGGATGAACACCACGTTGGGTTTCAAAAAATTTTTTACCTGGAACGGCACGTTTGAAAGGTGCATTACCTGGTAGGTTGCTAACCCTTCATTCAAGGCTTTCCGCGAAAACGGCCCGGAAAAGATAACCCGGTGTTTTATCCGCCGGCAGGTTTCCGCACTGAATAAATCTTCGATTTCGCCAAGCAGCAAAACACTTATGATTTCCACATCCCGAATGGAGGTGTCTTTAATCAACTGTTTTAGTAGGGTCTGTGGCGTTGCCGCATTGCCATGGGTATAAATGACCGAACCCGGTTTGAGGTTGGTTGAGTTGATAGCTTCCGATACGTCGCTGATGATTTTCATGCGTTTATTTTTTTAAAAATTTTGTATTTACTTTTTTGCTGTTGTCGGTTTCTGAAATTCTTTGGTAAACGACAACGGGTACAAGTTACAGTAATCCTTTTTATCGATTCACGAAAAAAATCATATTCTTTCAGTTTCCTGATAAATCTTCCGGATGAGATTATAACTGCTAACCAGATTTTGACTAACCCTGAAATGATTTTGAAGCAGAAAAAAATTGATGAAATGCTTTTATGTTTTGAAAATTATTTAGTGCATGATTTGTGTATCACGCTGATAAGTAATACAATAAGTTTCTTTTAAGATTTGAATTATTGAATTTGTGTTTTTTAACATGTTGTGTTATCCATGAAAAATATAATTTTATGCAATCGATTGCAAATTGAATACAATCGATTGCAGTAACAAGGCATTGCTGAATTGAATGGGAAGTATCTGAATTTTAGTTTAGTTAGTTATAGATCAAAGATGAGTTCTTCTCTTCTTTTAAGAAGGGAAGACTCTCTTTTATACTATGAGAAATTTGAAAGTAAACCAGTTAAAATGAAATATATGAAATGGATTGCCACGTTTTTTTTCCCTCTTTTATTACTGTCATGTAACACTCAAAAGCAAACCGACTCCCAACCTGACCTGGTTAAACAAATAGCAGATCAGATGGATGTTGCCCTGCAAATCACTGAGTCAAAAAAAGATTCTGTTTTGATTTTTCCGCGCACTACCGAGAATGGCGAATTGAAACTCGTCAAAAGCCGCGACTGGACCAGCGGTTTCTTTGCCGGAAATTTGTGGATGGTTTACGAACTCACCGGCGATGAAAAGTGGAAAGAACGAGCGCTGGAATATACGTTGCCCATGGAGCAGGAGCAGTGGAACGGTGGAACCCACGACATGGGTTTCAAAATGTATTGCAGTTTTGGGAAAGCCTGGCAACATACCGGAAACCCGGCTTACCGCGATATTCTGGTTCAGTCGGCCCAAACTCTTATTACCCGGTTCAACCCGGCTGTTGGTTGTATCCGATCATGGGACCACAACAGCGACAAATGGGATTTTCCAGTCATAATTGACAACATGATGAACCTTGAACTGCTGATGTGGGCTGCCAAAGAAACCGGCGACGACACCTTTAAAAATATTGCCATCAGCCATGCGCAGGTTACCATGAAAAACCATTTCAGAGAAGATTATTCTTCCTATCATGTAATCGATTATAACCCTGAAACGGGTGAAGTGGAAAACCGGCATACCCACCAGGGATTTGCACACGAAAGCGCCTGGGCACGTGGTCAAGCCTGGGGATTGTACGGATTTACCATGATGTACCGCGAAACCGGTATGAATGAGTTCCTGGTTCAGGCCGAAAAAATTGCAGAATTTATTTTGAAACAAAATGGAATGAAAGAAGGTAAAATGCCCTATTGGGATTTTAACGCACCTAATATTCCCGACGAACCTTACGATGCTTCGGCGGGGGCGGTTATTGCAGCAGCTTTGTACGAACTGAGCGGTTTTTCTGAAAAAATGAATGAATACAGGGAAGTGGCCGACCGTTTGGTGGCAACCATGTGTTCGCCCGAATTTTTAGCAGGAGTGGGAGAAAACCAGGGATTTTTACTGAAACATTCCACCGGGCACAAACCCAATAATTCAGAAATCGACGTTCCACTGGTTTATGCCGATTATTACTTTCTGGAATCACTAATTAAACGACAAAATATGCAAAAGAAAATGTAAGTAAACCTTAAAAAAGAAATCTGATTACATTCAATTTTATTAATGCTCAATCTGATGATTTGAAATTTAAAATTTCAATAATCTCTACCAAAATCTATTAATTTAAAATTCTTAACAATGGAATTATGAAAAAAAACAAAATGAAAGAAGCTTATTGCTTGGGTAAAAAGAAGCCTTGGTTTTGTTCCGGGATTTTGCTGACAGCGTTTATGCTGCTGTTTAGTATGTTTCCGGCTGAAGCAGGCATCTTTCCTTCGGCTAAAGAGCAGCAAAGTGCAGCACAGCAGCAGAAGAAGGTTACCGGTAAAATTACCGATGAGAAAAATGAACCCATTCCGGGTGTCAATATTGTGGTAAAAGGGACAACAAACGGTACCATAACCGATTTTGACGGGAACTACAGTTTGAACGTTACCAACGACGCCGTTTTGGTTTATACTTTTGTTGGATTTGTGAGCCAGGAAATTACAGTGGGCGAGCAATCCGTTATCAATTTGGTGCTTGCCGAAGAAATCAAAAGCTTCGACGAGGTTGTTGTAGTAGGATACGGCACCCAGAAAAAGGTAAACCTGACAGGGTCGATTTCTGCAGTACAAATTGATGAGAAAATTACCAGCCGTGCGCTGACTAATGTTTCAAGTGGTTTGTCGGGGCTGTTGCCGGGTTTGGCTGTAAGCCAAAATTCAGGGATGGCTGGTAAAAACGATGTTTCGTTGTTAATCAGGGGCCTAGGCTCGGTCAATAACGCCAACCCGTTGATTGTGGTTGATGGTATGCCCGATGTAAACATCAACCGCATTAACATGAACGACATCGAAAGTATTTCGGTGCTAAAAGATGCTACTTCGGCTGCCGTTTATGGTTCGCGTGCTGCCAATGGTGTAATCCTGATTACCACCAAAACCGGTAAAGGACAGGAAAAAGGGAAAATCAATATTTCCAGTTCGTATGCTGTTGAAGTTCCTACCAAAGCTTATGATTTTATGGCCGATTATCCCCGGGCACTTACCCTGCACCAAAGGAACTCATCGGTGAATACCTTAAGGCCTCAGCTCCTGTTTAAAGATGGGACCATCGACCAGTGGCTGGCGTTGGGAATGATTGATCCGCTGCGTTATCCGAATACTGATGTATGGGATATTATTACTCGCAACGGACAGGTTCAGAACCACAACGTATCTGCATCAGGCGGTAATGAGAATTCAAATTTCTTCATTTCGGCAGGGATTATGGACGAAAAAGGGTTGCAGATCAACAACGACTACACCCGTTTCAACGCAAGGTTTAACTACGATTACAAACTGCGGAAGAACATGAATATCGGCGCTAAATTCTCCGGAAACTGGTCGAAATATACCTATGCACTGGAAGATGGTTTTACCGATGATGCCTCAACAAATACAGCAGGTTTCGATATGCAGTATGCCATTTCGGGGATTACCCCTTACGACCCGGCTACCGGGCTGTTTGGTGGGACCATGGCTTACAGCGAAGACCCGCAGGCTTATAACCCCTATATGCTTTACATGCAGAATCCAAACCGTCAAAACCGTCAGGAAGCGGATGTGAGCGGATACATTGACTGGTCGCCCATTAAAGGCTTAACTGCCCGGGCCGATTATGCCCTGAGTTACTACAACCAGTTTCGCTGGACGGCGGCTATGCCAACCCGTTCCTATAACTTTCAGACCGATAGTTATGGTTCACGTATTTACTACGGCGATAACTCGGGTGTGGGCAATTATACCAACACCGGCTATAAAACCCAGTTGAACGGCCGTTTGAACTATAACGTTACCCTGGGCGAAAACCATGATATCAGCGCCTTGTTTGTATATAGTGAAGAATATTGGTACAACCGCTACCAGATGAGTTCGCGGAACGACCGTTTGCACCCTTCGTTGCATGAAATTGATGCTGCGCTGACCGATATTATGGGTACCGGCGGTAACTCCAACGAAGAAGGGCTTCGGTCATATATCGGTCGTTTGAATTATACCGCTTTCGATAAATACCTTTTTGAAGCCAACTTCCGTTACGACGGTTCTTCAAAATTTCTTGATGGCAGCCGTTACGGTTTCTTCCCATCGGTTTCATTTGGCTGGAGATTTACTGAAGAAGGATTTTTAAAACCCTTCACCGAAAAATTCCTCTCCAGCGGTAAATTCCGTTTCTCATACGGAGGACTTGGAAACAACAGTGGGGTAGGACGTTACGAACAGCAGGAAGTACTTGATGCCGCAGCTTATATGATTGGCGGACAAATTACCAAAGGTTTTGTTTACAGCCAGATGGTGAACAAAAGTCTTTCGTGGGAATCGACCTATGTAATGAACCTTGGTCTCGACTTGGCATTTTTTAACAGTCAGTTAAGCGCTGAACTCGATTATTACGACCGTTTAACGGTTGATATGCTGCGTCCTTCCGATATGTCGCTCCTGCTGACCGGAGCTTATAACGCACCCCGTCAGAATATTGGCGAGCTGCGTAACCGCGGATTTGAGGCCAATTTTAACTGGAGAGACAAAGTGGGAGAATTCAGTTACTCCGTTAACCTGAATGGTTCTTACAACCGTACTGTGTTAGAAAAATGGAATGAGTTTCTGAGTAAAGGATGGACCTATTTGAATATGCCCTATCAATTTGTTTATACTTACGAAGACAACGGCATTGCCCAGACCTGGCAGGATGTTTACAGTAATACTCCACAAAGTGCATCGCCTGGCGATATTCTCAGGAAAGATTTAAACGGCGATGGCCGAATTACTTCTGAAGACAAAAAAGCATATCCCAACTTACAGCGCCAAAGGCCAACCACCAACTTTGCCATGAATTTGAGTGCACAATGGAAAGGTTTTGATCTCTCGGTTCTGTTGCAAGGTTCGGCCGGAAGAAAAACGTTCTGGCTGAATATCTACAATAATATGAACTTTGGTACACAGCGGTATGCATCAACCTGGGATCACTGGAACAATCCATGGAACTGGGAAAACCGCGATGGGGAATGGCCCCGTCTGGGTGGATCAAACAACCGCGAGGAAACTACATTCTGGCTCGACGACTTGAGTTACCTGCGTGTGAAAAACATTCAATTAGGCTATACGTTGCCCAATGCCTGGCTGCAAAAACTGGGAATTGAGAGCGTAAGAATATATGGTACCACGGAAAATATTGCAACACTGACCAATTTCCGCGGGCTCGATCCGGAAAAAGTTGGACATGCCAGTGATGCTTATCCGTTAAATAAATCATTTTCACTTGGTATTAATATCGGAATCTAAAAAAGTATTATTATGAAAAGAAATCATTCAAAAATATTATTTGTGGCGTTTTTTGCCGGACTGATGCTTTTTGCCGGTTCCTGTACGGAAGATTTGCTGGAGCAACCATCGACTGTTGAGCTTCCGGCATCTGCATTCTGGCAAACCGAAAACGATGCCACTACCGCTCTCATGGGAGCATATGCCAGTATCCGCCCATTGTTCGATCGCGATTATTATTTCGAAGGACAAGGTGAATATGTCAGGGTACGCGGAAACAGTACCACCAGCGGAAACCTTCAGCGTGGAGATGCCTATAACGGGGGAAATTACAATCCTTCGGGATATGCTGCTTCTTTCGATAAATATTTCCGGTATCTGTATGGCGGGGTAAACCGCGCTAATTATGTCATCGAGAATGTAACCAAAATGTTACCCAATGCCAGCGCTACGTCGCTTCCGGGACTGGAAGCCATTATTGGCGAAGCGCGGTTACTGCGCGGTATGGTTTATTTCCGCATGATTTCCATGTGGGGCGATGTTCAGTACTTTTCAAAAATCATTACTGATAACTCTGAAGTGGAAGAGTTGCCAAGGATGCCAATTGCTCAGGTGAAAGATTCCATTATGGCCGATTTTACCTATGCTTTCGAAAAATTACCGGAAAAAGGTTCTGCCATCGGGCGCGCCGGAAAACCAGCCGCACTGGCTTTCC
>CAZHKI010000098.1:0-10345 GCA_964533365.1 uncultured Maribellus sp.
AGCCCTGAATCATTTCATTCGCACGGATAATGTACGATTGTCCGGCGATCAGTTCAGCCGGAAGTTTTTGTATGCTCAGCGGTTGCCAGCCCATTTCTTTTTCGGCCAGCAACGGAATGGTGCGGGGCGTAAATTTACCCCACTGGTTTCCGTCAACCGATACGGCTGTTGCCCAGCGGGAATCGTCGTATTCAATTTGTGACCAGTCACCGTCGTCAAGTCGCGCGTCGATTCGGTCGCAAACAAAACCCCAGTTTTGAACCGGCGGAAGAAAACGGGTTTTGTTGTTCCATCGCCAGGAAGAGTCAGTCCAAACGGTACTTGTTTTTCCTGAAAACTCTTTTATTTCCAGCCCAGCCGCCAGTCCCGGTGTATGATCCATCATTTTTCCGTTGCTGCCGTGCGACATCACCATTACAACAACGACATTTTTACCTTGCTTCAGGAATGAAGTTATCTCTTTTGAATCAAACGAAGGCGCAACCGGATCGAAACGGCAGGGGCCGCGCAACACTTCCGTACCATTGATCCAGAGGATATATTTTGTGTCGGCAAAAATATGGAAAGTTGCCATTTCAGTGCTTTCAAGGTCAACTGTTTTCCTGAAAACCGTAAACTCCGGAGTTTTGTTGTCGGGCCCGCTCCAAATCATTTTCGACTGAAGTTCTGAAGCTACAACCGAAACCTTTTGTGCCCCTGCAGTAAAGCTTACCAAAAGCAACAGAAGAAACGAAAACCAATACAACTCTGTTTTTTTGAACATATCCTTATTTTTAAAATGATTAACAATCGATCGCATTAAGCATCTGCCGGGAACTTATCGCAGGGGTGTTCATTATTTTTTGTCTTGCCCTGGCATGATGCCTGATCGTTTCATTTCTATAAAATATTAAAGGAAGAATGGTCGTGTTTTATAAATGCTTCGGCGTATTTACAGTTGGCCTGCATCCCGCGGAATATTTCCATTTTTTCATGAAATTCGCTGTAAACCCACTCCATTTTCTGGCTCACATGGGCAAAACAGGCGGCGTGTTTTTTTTCAATCACCGAAGTTATATCGACGAAGTTGGTTGGGGCAAAATTCTGGGTTTGTCCGCCCGACTCCACTTCGAAATAGTAAAGGGCAAAACGTTTATCCAGGTTTTTCCAGGCGTCGTAAACCAGCGCGGAACAAATCCGGTGGTCGCGGTGATCGTCAACCGGCCAGTGGGTAATCACCACATCGGGATTTTCCACTTTCAGCAGTTCGTACATTTCCTGGTAACGGGCAGCGGTAATCTCGCAACTTCCGTCAATCTGACCAATAAAAACGGCTTTGGCATTCATCAATTTACAGGCTTCCAGCGCTTCGTTCGTTCGGATTTGCGCGGCCTCATCGTAGGTTTTCCCCTGAATTCCGGCTTCGCCCCGGGTTAAGTATGCCGAAACCACTTCGTGTCCCTGCTGTGCCAGCAAAATCATGGTTCCGCCACAACCGGTTTCGGGATCGTCGGGGTGGGCGCCGACAACCACTATTTTCAGTTTTTTAGCCGGTTCCCTGTTTTCGGCAGCCAGAGGGAATGCCGCCATGCCCAATGCAGCCGCTCCCGACATTTTTAATGCATTTCGTCTCGATATTTTTTCCATTATGATTTGATTTAACGGTTCATATTTCCTGAAAAGTTGATACTGATTAAATTATCTTCCGGTGTAATCCGAAATACAATCCCTTCTCCGGGTTGCGAGAACGTGCCTTTTTCGGCGGTCACCGAATAATCCATCTCTTTAAACCGCGCATCAATCTGGTTTTTCCCAATCTTTTCAAAAGGCAATTTTGCCTGGCTGTCAACGGTTAAATCCAGAAACCAGTCCACCGGTACTTTTCCTTCCATTTTCATGGTCATCCCGCATTCGTCAATTTCGAAAATCAAATTTGCCTTAGCCGATTGGAGCGGCCAGGTGATGAGCAGTTTTCCGGCAGAGGTTTCTTCCACAACCGGATCGTTGCCGGCGAGCAGAATTTCGTTTCCGGCAACCATCGCTTTTAACCGCAGTCCGGCAATATTTTCAAGAGAACTCCAGGTATATCCGTCGATAAAAGGAAGGGTATGAAACAAACACTGGTTCGACGTTCCTTTCGTTGTGAGATAGTCGGACTGCAAATTTTCGTTGAACAGATGGATGTCGCGAAAACGCAGGGTGCCATTTTCCCACAGTAGGTTAACCCGGTAAAACCGGCTGTTAAACCACACCGTTTTATTGTCGCTTCCTTTTAAATCGTGGGTAACAGTTACCGAAGTGGCAGGCGTGGTTTTGTAACGTTCGCGAAACCACTGCCCGGAAGCAGCCAGCGTTTCAACCCTGACTTTTTGTTCATCCCTCAACGCTGCAATCAGAGGCAACTGAATTTCGAATCCTTTCGACATTTGTTCCCAGGTAAATGAGTTCTCCTGTCCCACCTGAACATAGGCAAATTCAAGGTATTCGCCCCCGACAAATTCGTTGAAATACCAGTTGACCCAGGTTGAGTCGCCGCCTCCGTACCGGTAAACCGGTTCGAGGGTTACCACACCCTGGTGTCCGGTACCCAATCCATTGTCGTACTGACGGACAGGATCGCTCCCCAGCATACGAAAAACCGGCACATTAATCTGGTTTTCGGCGTTTTGAGCCGGCATGTAAGCATTCTTTTTACTGGGATAATACGCCTGGTTCCAGTAGCCGCCCCACAACGTATAACCATCGGTACCAATCTGATCCTTACAATTGCACGAAGCAATAATCCCGTACTTTTCGGCCATGTAATTCAGTGTGTGGGCATCGATGAACCACGAACCAACTGATTTTGGATAATAGCCGAAAATCTGTTTGAAATCGGCCATGTACACATCCACCAGTTTTTCGCGTTCTTCAGGAGTGTAACCTACTGAAAAACCCACATGCGCATGCCAGTCCCACGGATAACGGCCGCGCCATTTATAACCAGCTTTTTCAACCAGTGGTTGCGGAATTTCCCACCAGCCGCCAATTTCGAACGAACTGTCGGGAAGGCTTTTCAGCAGTTGCTGGTAGCGCGCATCAAGCAGCGCGTCGTACTGCAAAAGAAAAGTTCCACCCAGTCCATACTGGTTCATCATTTCAACCTGTTTGACAACAGTCTGGAAAAGCACATCCTCGGTGACTTTTTCGTCGCGGGGCTCCAGCAGGCGGATGAAATTAATGATGTTGACAATCCTGGGCTTTTCGCCCGCTTCAGGGATCGTTTTTTGTTCCTTCACCTGAGGTGTACAGGAAATACCCAATACAAGAATCAATATTCCCATCCAGTACAAAATTGAATTTTTCATTCGGTTTTAGTTTTAATATTTATGAATCAGCATTTATTATTTTTTACTCAACGGCTCTCCTTCGCTGATGATGGTTACCTGTGCCCGTGAATTTATTCCCGGAACACCTTCCCCCGAAAATGTAATTTCATTATCACCAGGAATAAGTGCCGGGATTTCTCCTTCAATTTTAATTTCCTGCAGAAGTTCACCTTTCTGTCCATACAGTTTACAGTCGGTCGCTGAATTCAATTCGATCCACATCCCGGATTCCATCTTCACCGGGAAAACGATTTTATGCCCGTTGACTGAAATTACCGGATTTTCGACCGAAACAGGCATCATCGGCAAGGCTTTGACAGGCCCGATTATACACGCCACATTTTCACCCGCAGGCAGGTTGTTATACCAAATCTGAAGCTTGTCCACATTTTTAAAATCGATAGTGTGCCTGTACGAATCGTACACGTAAAAACCTTTCTCCGGCCACTGATAATTGCTGAATTCCGACGATTCGATTTCCACCAGTTCGAAATATTTCCAGCCGGTAAAGTCGATTTTCACAAAATGGTCGCCGCGCGCCCCGTGCGAGATATGTTCCGGGCTTGTGAGCCTGAAATTGAGCAGTTCTCCATTTCCGTCGCCATAAACCCAGACACCAAGCGCCTGGTTTTTTTCAAGGTTCAGCCACGGCTCAAACGTTTTCTCCATTTTTATCCACGAACCTTCGCGGGGAGATTCGCCGGAACTGAATGCTGAAAAAACGGCGGTTGTTTCGCCATTTTCTGTTTTTGCAGCCGAAATTTGAATTTCGCCCGACACGCCTGCCGCTGCCCCTTTGTTCGAAAAAGATTCTTGTTCCGAAAAATTGGCAATGATAACATTTTCGGGATCATCAAACGGTTTCACCGACATGAGCGGTTCAATGCGCAACCGAAGCGGCTGCGATGCGAATTCGTTTTGAAGCGTCCACGATGCTGATGGATGATTCACCCCGGCTACCTTGTGTTTTTGAAAGATAACCGGTTTTAAATCCCATTCACCGTTTTGTCCCTGAAAAAGGGTAAACTCTTTCCCGGGCTGGCGCAAAAGTGCCCGCACCGAATCGCTGAAATAATTTTGGTGCCGCAATTCCTCGTATTGTTTGATGATAGGCATCAACCTGGCAAACAAAGGATTTTCTTCCAGTGTTTTTTTATCGGCACCGCCCAGCATCGACAATCCGGCATTATTCCCAATCATTTTACAGCACAGGTATTCAATGTCATCCGGGAAAGTGGGTTCCACCTGCGGCGGATTCCAGGTTTGGTTTCCCCACCACCCCAGGTGAAGCGGGAGAAGCAATCCGCCACCTTCGGCTGATGCATATTTTTCAATGAGTTGCCGGTGCCCGTTCCAGAGCCCATGATCGTATTCATTGGTTTTTATGGCCGCGGTATGAATGTCGATGAACCGTTTGTAACCGCGGACGGGCCGGTCCCAGGCCTGCCAGCGCGAACGGTAATGCCACCAGTGATGAAACATGGTACTCATTTCCATACCCACAGGGCGCTCCAGGTTTTTGACCACTTCGAATATAAATCGGGTCCCGTAATACCAGGCATTTTCAGTGCCTCCCAAAATATCGCTCCCATCGATGGCATCGAAATAAATGCCGTCGAAACCGCATTCATTTACAATCTCTGCCGTCCTTCGGGCAATTTCATCAAAAAGCGGCGTTTCAACACCCGGGACAAACCGTCCGAACATTTCGCGCAAATGGAACGCTTTTTCACGGACGGCGTGTGACGATTTTTTTGTCCCGTTTAAACCCCGTTTACACCCGGTAAATTTATAGGGAGGCGAGTTGCTTACACCTTTGAAACTTATCAATTCATCCCCAATCCGGAGAGTAACGCTGTTCCGGACAAAAAAACCGGTGATGGTTGAAATGTTGGATGTCGGTTCCAAAACCTCAATTTCAGTATCGTCGGGGCCAACTGATTTTGCGAGGGTAAAAGTGTTAAAACAACCCAAATCGGGGCTGGGAACCGGCGTGACGTATTTCGTGTTTTTATCGATAAAAAAAGCGTAGGTATGAAAAATGGAAGAAATTCCCTTTTCATGCAGCCTCTGGTTGATACGTCTGAAATGCTCCCAGCCGTCGGGCCAGTGTTCAGGGTTCAGTTCAAAATCGCCAAATTTAAAAAAGTCGCTGCCACCGCCATGACTGTCAATTTGGTTGAACCCCAGGTTGCTGCACATTTCAATCCATTCCGGAACGGTTTCTTCCATCAGCGTTCCAAAATTCATCAGGTATGAACCGTAGCCTTCTTTACTCATTTGAGCCCAGGCGCCACCCTGGGTTGACGGGGGAATGTCTTCCGCGTGTTCCATAATACTCCGGATTACCGGCAGGATTTGTTTTTGTGGGACGCCAACCAAAGCGATTTTTGCACCATTTAAACCAAAACGCTGGTAACAACTGGCATGGAGATGCGTTTGCAGTGCCGGAATCTGGCTAACATGTGTGGAAAGGTTCATCGACAGCAAACAAGCGGCAAAAGGTTCGTGGGACAAACCTTCCAGTTTCAGCGGAACATTTAAAAATGTCAGCGATTCCGGCTGTCCGGAAACTTTCACCACTTCCATCTCAAAATAACCATTAGCTTTTGAAATCCTGATTTTGGCTTTAACACCGGTTTTGCCAAACTCAAAAATTAAATTATTTCCACTGAGCGAAACAGAAGTTACCTGAATCCGTTTTCCTTGTTTTTCAATGGAAGCGCAATACGAAACCGTGTCGGCAAAAAGGTAGTCGGTATTTGTGGCCTTATCCAGAAAATGAAGATTTTCGCCTGCGATACCTATTTCATATCTGAAATGGTTGTTTTCAATAACTACAGAGCCGGCCACAACAGGAAAACAGATAAAGAAAAACAACAAACCTGTTAATAATATATTCAGTATCCAAAAACTTTCTCTTTTCATCTGTACAAATTATTAAAGTTACTGATTAGTTGTCGGTTATACTTTTTCTCTTTTATCCACATTTTCACCCGATGGAACTCATCCCGATTAAATCGGGATTCGTTTCATATTTTTACCTTTTTGTCATTATTTTTTTGAATTATGTTTGCCCTATTCAATACCCCACTGTTTTTCCGGTTGCGGCCCCATCATCAGAACCAGTTTGCCACCTGCGGTTAAATCACTGTAATCCAAATAACATTTATGATATGGTTTGCCATTCAGTTCGGCACTTTGGATGTAAATGTTTGACGATGAACTATTCCGGGCTTCAATGGTAAATGTTTTACCTGTTGAATATTTTGGATCAAGCCTGAACGTTATTTTGTCAAAAACCGGGCTGGTGATTTCAAACCTTGTTTCCCCGGGGCAAACCGGATGGATACCCGCTGCTGCAAGCACATACCAGGCACTCATTTGTCCGACATCATCATTTCCAACCAATCCTTCCACTGAATTGTGATAGGCTTTTGAGCAGATCTCACGTGTCCATTTTTGGGTAAGCCACGGAGCGCCCAGCCGGTTAAACAAAAATGGAACATGATGTACCGGCTCGTTGGCGTGGTTGTAGTAATCGTTCCACATCATATTCTGAGGTACATTTTCAAAAAAATCAGCAAGATCCTGGATTACTTTTTCGCGGCCGCCCATCAGGCTTGTCATTCCCGGAACATCGTGCGGGACAAACCATCCCTGCTGGTACGGATTACTTTCCACACAACCATACCCATGAGCCAGCCTTCCTTTTTCGGCAGACCATTTACCCCAGCTTCCGTCGGCATTTTTTTGCCTGAACCATTTAACCGAGGGATCGAAAATATTCCGGTAGTTCTGTGATCTTTTTGCATATAATTTTTCATCATCTGCTTCTTTCATGAAATGCGCAAACTGCGACATACACCATTCAAAATAAGCATGTTCCAGCGTTGTTGAAATTCCATCGGAAAAACCTTTTTCCCCGTTGCCAAATTTTTCAACCGTCTGCCTGGCATACTGGTAGGCTTTGCCCACATCAAAATTTTGTATCCCTTTCGCACAGGCATCGGCAATTACCGAAACGGCAGGATTTCCAATCATACAACCGCTGTATGCGTTAAGAAACTCCCAGCGTTCGAGGTAATCGTTCCCGCTCTCTTCGGCCAGCGTTACCAGCGAGTTGATCATGTCATTTACAACTTCAGGATTGATAATGGTTTGCAAAGGGAACTGGCTTCTGAATACATCCCAGCCACTGAAAACGGTACGTTTGGTAAATGTAGCCCCCTGATGAATTTTCCCGTCTCCTCCCGGGTAATTCCCATCGACATCGGAAAATGCGCGGGGATCAATCATTGAATGATAAAGCGCCGTGTAAAAAACAGTCTTTTCTTCCTGCGTTCCTCCTTCAACCATAATATTACAAAATGCATCATTCCACAATTCCCGGGCACGGGTATATACAGCATCGAAATCCCAGTCTGGAATTTCAGCCTCCAGATTCTTTTTTGCCCCTTCCATACTGACAAATGAAATGCCCGCTTTCAGCAAAACCGGTTCATTTTTACGGGTCTCAAATTCAGTAAAAAAGCCAAGATGTCTTCCTTCCATTTCCTGAACATTTGGAAATACCTGAGCCTGGGCAACCCTTTCCTGATAAGCAGAGCCAGTCACATCATTCAGCTTTCGGCTCCACGACTCCGGAATATCGGCGCTCCAGACTCCGGTAGTGATAAACGGTCTGCTGAACTGAGCGTAAAAAAACACGGTATAACTGGCTTTCCCGTCGCCATCGCCCCAACCGCCTCCTTCCGGCGTACATTTCATCCACCCCTGAATGGTATGGTCGTCAACTATTTTAATGTATTGATTTGTTGAAGTCCCGCCAACCCGCCGTGCCAGATCGATCTGAATCCGCGACTGACTGCTTTCAGGAAAAGTAAAGCGCATAATTCCGCTGTGCGGGGCAGCCGTCATTTCCGCTTCAATCTGGTAATCCGTTAGCGTAACGCTGTAATAACCCGCAGAAGCCTTCTCACTGCTTTTCGAATAACGAGACCGGTATCCATCTTCCGGATTTTCTTCTTTTCCGGCTGAAGTATGTAATTTCCCGGTTGACGGCATAACCAGGAAATTTCCCAGATCACCATACCAACCCACGCCACTCATCTGTGTGAATGCAAAACCTTCGATGGTTGTATGCTCATAACTGTATCCCGAACCGTTGTCGCCGCCGGTGATTGTATTGGGGCTCAGCTGAACCAATCCAAAAGGAGTGGCCGCCCCGGGAAAAGTTTTTCCCAATCCGTGACTGGCCCCGGCTTTTTCGGTATTGGTGCTCGCACCGATGAACGGATTAACCCATTTTATTGGTTTTTGCGGATAGGTGTGGAAACTACCCAACATCAGAAAAACGAATATTCCTGCGATTAATCTTATTTTCATGTCACTCAATATTTACCGATAAAAGATAGCTACCAACGATTATCCCTTTACAATTTGTTCTCTTTAAATCATACACCAATTAAAGAATTACGTTTTTATATACTTTCTATCATTTTAATATCCAGGTATTCTTCATCTTTTTCAGGATAAATCCCATCGAGAATCAGGGTATATCCGGCAACAGTCCCGAGCAGTGATGTCAGCGCTTTCCTGTCGGGATAGCGGTATGCCGGGCAGTTTACATTCCAAACCTTTCCGTAGTTGTCCAATTCAGGAGAGCTGACAAAACATATCCGCGACTTTCTGTTTTCCAGCGTCTGGACGAGCTTCGATGCGTCTTCCCGGTGATAGAGGATCATACCCGTTGACGCAGCGAAATAAAGATTGGGTTCGTTTACCGCTTCAACTAATTCTGAAAGTTGGCCGATTAATTTTACAGAACCTCCCTGCGCGCTTTTCAAATGGACATTAATCCCATTTCGGGCAGCTTCGTGGCAAATGTCACGGAGGGATGTTTGCAACATTTCCATAAACTGTTCCTCCGAAAGATTGTTCTCCACCATCCTGTGAACAGGCAGGATCATGTCACCTGCTCCCATCACATTCATCTTTTTCATCACCGAAAAAATGGTTTCCCTGTTCCCGGCATACTCCGGATGATTGTTAATCAGGCGCATATCGGGAAAAAGATTGACACCTGACGAAAAATCGACAATCAGCTTCAGTCCCTGACGGTTGATCCACTCCGACTCTTTCTGCAAAACAGATTCTTCTTTTTGCGCTAAGTATTTCCAGTCAATAACCACCCGGTCGAAATGCTGGAAAAAGGCAGGGCGCAAAAGGATCTCTTCTTTTACTGAAACAATATTCCGAAGGGTAAGTCCTCTGTTTTCGGGATTTGGCTCCGGGAGTACTTCCGGTTTTTCTTCAACCGCCTCAGATTCCAGTTTGACTGAAAAAACCCTCACATCGCCTCCTGCAATTGTTTTTTTACTGTTCTTTCCAAAATTTCCGGTCACTCCCTCCGGGACAAATCCGACTGCTTTTCTTTCGCCGCATTCCAGGGGTAATTCCTCAACAGAAATAATTTTTCCGGAATTGGAAGTAAGCGCAAACGGTTTTTCCTGCCATGTATTATTGCCGATGGCTACGGTGTAATCATTCTTGTTTTTACTGCAGGTTATGAGGCTAAATCCTTCGCCGGCAGTGAAAATTTCGGTGGCGCTGAAAATCTGGTCCATTACCTGTTCAACCTGTTTCAACAACGGGTAAGGAGTGGTAAAACTCTTATCAATTTCTGATTCAACAAAAGAGCCGGGCCCGGAAACAACGCCAAACGCCGACGCAAACACGGTCATCTTTCCGGAGCCGGCAGCATATTCCATCGCCAGCGGCCCTTTCGGGCAAGAGGCAAGAATCGTTGCTTTTTCTGTTGAAATAATTTCCCGGATGGCAAATCCCGATTCTTCAGTAAATGTATTATCCCCAAATGCCACAACAGTTTCCTTATCCAGCGGGAATTCCTTTTGTCCCGCTTTCACTCCCAGTAAACCTTCGGGCAGGTTCTCCAGGTTACCGGCAGTAATGACCAAATGTCCTCCTGCCCTGAC
>CAZHKI010000099.1:0-3233 GCA_964533365.1 uncultured Maribellus sp.
ATCGAACCACAGGTAAAAAAGAAACGGGTGCCTTGCCGGTGGCCCGATAACTACCGGGGTTACATTTTCAGAAAAAATAAAACCGGAGTTGTACGGCCTGTCGAAAATGAAGATAAATTCATGCTCGGGATGCTCACGAGTTATCCTTTTTAAGGTTTCGAAAGTGAACCAGCCAATTCCTTCCAGTTTTCCTTTCAGCAACAGACGGGTATTTACGGCAATCTTCATAATAAATGGTTCAAATCAAAATTAATTTCCAATATCTTTGTCGCAAAGCTCAAAGGTAATGAAGACTTTCATAAAATATATTCTTCAAAAAATTTTAGGATTAAAAACCTATCTGTATGTTTTCGCCCGGTTTATTATTGTGAAAATCAGATGGGATAAAAAGGAAAAAGATTTTTTTCATTTTATGAAACTCATTTCCGGCGATGGGATAATTCTTGATTTGGGGGCCAATATTGGGGTTACCAGTTATCATCTGGCCAAAAAATTTCCGGGTAGTATGATTTATGCATTTGAGCCGCTGGCATTGAATATGAATACATTGAGGCGGATTAAAAGTAAATTTGGTCTCACCAATATTCATGAATTCCAGGTGGCAGTTGGCGAACAAAACGGGACCATCGAAATGGTGATGCCGGTTGTGAACCATGTGCCCATGCACGGTCTGAGCCATGTGGTTGGTGTTGAAAAGAACGGAAACGACAACGGGCTCAAATCTGCCGTGCAGATGATCTATCTCGATAAATTTGATGTTTTGCTCAACTCAGGGACGAGAGTAACCGCCATAAAAATCGACATTGAAAATTTTGAATATTATGCACTGAAAGGAGCCCAAAAAATAATTTCCGCCCACCGCCCCGTAATTTATTGCGAACTGTGGGATAATGAATATCGTGGAAAATGTATCGGGCTGTTAAATAATCTGGAATATTCTGCGTTTGTTTTGCAGGGAAAAGAGTTGGTGCGGATTGAAAAAGCTGCTGTTGAAAAACACAATTTCTTTTTTCTGCCAAATTCATTAACCGATTGAACCGAAAGACTTGAAACGCAAATTTGTAACCAATCTCATATTACTTCTTGCCCTCAACCTGCTGATAAAGCCTTTCTGGATTTTTGGTATCGACCGCACGGTACAAAACCTGGTTGGCGACGAAAGTTACGGGATGTATTTTGCTCTGTTCAACTTTTCACTGCTGCTCAATATTTTGCTCGATGTGGGGATCACCAGTTTCAACAATAAAAATATTGCACAGAACAATTTCCTGCTGAACAAACATTTTTCGAACATTGTCGGGCTGAAGTTCATGCTTGCCTTGGTTTATGCGGTTTTCAGCCTGTTGATTGCGGCGGTGGTCGGGTACAGCAAAATTCAGCTTCACCTGCTTTTCTTTCTTATTTTTAACCAGTTCCTAATTTCGTTTACCCTTTATTTGCGGTCAAACCTCAGTGCTTTACACCTTTTTCGTACCGACAGCCTGATTTCGGTACTCGACCGGACGTTGATGATTGCCATCTGCAGTGTTTTGCTTTTTTCCGGCTTTTTCCGCACTTTCTTCACCATCGAATGGTTTGTTTACGCGCAATCTGTGGCATACCTGTTAACTGCGGTGGTCACCTTTATCATCGTATTAAAAAAATCAGGAAAAATCAGCATCCGGTTCAACCCGAAATTCTATATTGTTTTTCTACGGAAATCGTACCCGTATGCGGTGCTTATTTTGCTAATGGCGCTGTATAACCGCATCGACGGGGTGATGCTCGAACGGTTGCTGCCCGAACCGATTGGAAAACAGCAGGCCGGAATTTATGCACAGGCATTCCGGTTACTCGATGCCGTGTCGATGTTTGGGGTACTGGTGGCCGGATTATTGTTGCCCATTTTTGCTAAAATGATTAAGGAGAACGAGCCGGTGAATCAAATGGTAAAGCTGTCGTTTACTTTTTTGTTTGTTACCGCGGTGGTGGTGGCTGTTTCGAGTGTTTTTTACGATACCGAAATCATGGATACGCTCTACCATACCAATACCGAATATTCATCGCATATTCTGGGAATTCTGATGATCGGTTTTATCGGGATTGCCACCACGTACATTTTCGGTACACTGTTAACTGCCAATGGCAGCATGAAACAGCTCAACATCATGGCACTGTTTGGAATGGTAATTAACGTTTCGCTTAACCTGATTTTAATACCGCGCTTTCTGGCTTTTGGTTCGGCTTATGCAAGCCTGACTACCCAATTGCTGACAGCCGCGGCACAATTAGTACTTGCCATCCGGATTTTTAAAATCAAACCCAACTACCGGTTCATTTTCCGGTTGGTTGCTTTTACGTTAATCACCGTAGTTTTGGCCGTTTTTTCGAAAAATTTCGAAAACTGGCTGGCTGGTTATGTTTTCCTGATATCTGTTTCGGTAATGACTGCTTTTTTGCTTAAATTATTCAATATCGTTACGTTGGTTAAAACCATTCTGACAAAATAATCATGGCTAACCCGACCATCGACGAACTGCAAAATTCTGACAAGTATGAACTGATTGGCAAATTGAGCCATCCGCAAATCAGGGAATTTGTTATGAATCAGCTTGCCCGGAACGGCAGAATCGTGAGGATATTTATGATTTACCAGGTGCTGATGGTTTTAACCGGGATCTTCTTTCTGTCCCGTTCAGTGGTGCTGGCTGTTTATGGTAACTTTTTACCGCTCTGCTATTCTGTTGCCGCGCTTTTTTTCAGTTTCAGCCTTTTGATTGTTGTGCACGAACTGATGCATGGGTTGGCGCTTAAACTGACCGGGGCGCGGAGGGTGAATTTTGGCGGCTACCTGCGGAAGTTTATTTTTTATGCCGAGGCCGACCAGCACATCCTCAACCGAAAACAATTTGCGCTGGTGGCATTAACTCCGCTGGTGTTGGTTAAATTCATTTGCCTGGCCGGAATTTTTGTTTTTTTCAGTCAGCCGGTTTCTCTGTTCTTAATTCTGATAATGAGTACCCACAGCCTGTTTTGCGCCGGCGATATTGGATTACTTTCTGTTTTTTATCAAAACACGGAAAGTGAGATTTTCACTTTTGATGTGAAGGAGGATAAGACGAGTTATTTTTACCGGAGGATTTAAAACGTTGGAGATGGTAGAGGAATTCTCAGAATATTTTTCTTAAACCAAAGTTCATAGGCTGGATCCAGAAATTCAAGCATTATGCCTCTGATATCAATAAGTTCTTTCT
>CAZHKI010000099.1:3243-10338 GCA_964533365.1 uncultured Maribellus sp.
TCAAACAAAACTTTTTTTTGTTTGCTGATATTTGCTGATGTTCCCAGACGGAACCTGGTAAGAATTTCAGGGTTGCTGAACCCATCAGTAATTCCTGAAGCAACAGCTTTTAAAAGGTTTAACTGGGTTTCGCTCAACATTTCGGTTTCCAGTTGATAAAGGTTGGCATTCTGTGCTAATAAATCTTCAATTGCAAGAGTAATAATTTCATTTTCAACAGAATCGGATGTGCGAAGCCAGGTAAGATGCGATAATTGCTGAACGTAGTACGAATGAGCCTTAACGGACTGAATTATAATCCTTGCCTGATCTCCTGAAATCTTCTTACCTGTCGATTGGAACCTTTCTGTAATAAAAGCGATCCAGTGTTCTGCTGAAATCTTCTCCAGATTAATTGTTTCTCCGAATTTGTAAAAAGGCATGGACTGTTTTTCGAATAAGGTTGACATCATGTGTTTTTTGCTTCCATAAAGGCAATAAGTGACTGACTGATGGTTTTGCCAGGCTGTTCGAAGACGTTTATGAAATAAATCCGATTCAGAGAAATTTGCTGTATTTTGAAACTCATCAATGCAGATAATAAGATTAATATTTTTTTCTATTGCAATTTTTTCCGGCAGGTCAAGCAGTTCAGCATAATTCTTATCGATTGCCTCAATATCAAAAGCCAGTTCGAAAGTGCTGAATGGATCTGTTCCGAATGAAATTTTAGGAGAAAGCCGGCTGATAAACTTCCGGATATTTTCAAGCCAGGTTTCCACTTTTCCCGATGTATTTTTAATGACTTCTGTGGTTAACAATGTATAGAAATCTTTAGGATCACGGATTCCAAAAGCATCCATCTGAATAACTATCGTTTTTTCATTTGCTACCAAATCACAGGCCTTTTTTACCAGTGACGACTTACCCCACCTTCGGGGCGAAATCAGTACTGTGTTCACTTTGTTTTGAAAGTTTGAAACCAAACGTTTCGTTTCGGTCTCCCGGTCGGTGAATTTATCTCCCACCGCTTTTCTGCCGAATATAAAAGGACTTTCATGTAAAACCATTGTGTTCTTTTCTTTTAGTTGATGTAAATATATGAATAAAATGCGTTCCAAACCGATTGGTTAGCAACCAAGTGGTTAGCAACCGATGGGTTGGGTTGAGAAAATTAAACTAAAAAATTGGTTTATTGTGTTTTATGAATATAATGAAAGGAAAAAGGAGACTACTTAGTCTTAAAATTCCAGAATCGCTGAAGTGAGTTTTCCCGGTACAGAAATCAGTTTCAGGCTTCCGCCATGCAATCGCATAATTTGCCGTGAAAGGCTTAACCCGATTCCCGAACCTTTTTCGCGGGTGGTAAAGAATGGCACAAAAACCTGTTCGATGATTTCATCCGGTATTCCGGGGCCGTTATCAACCACACTTATCTCCGGCCGTTGCTTGTCCGACAGCCGGGCAATGATTTGAATCCGTCCGTCGGGTTGTTTTGCAATAGCTTCCAGTGCATTTTTGAGCAAATTAAGTAGAACCTGCGATATCAGGTTTTCATCGGCTGTCAGTTCCAAATCGGGTGGTTGGATGGAAACTTGCAACTTAACATGCTCACTGTTTTCGAACGATAGATAAAGCATTTTTACACGGTTGACAAGATCTTCCACCCTGAATCGTTTTTTATCTGGTTTTGGCAGTCGGGTCAGTTTGCGGTAGGATTCCACAAAGTGCATCAGGCCATTTCCCTGTTCGTTAATGACATTCAGCCCGCGGACTGTCATCCCGATGGTTTTTTCATCGATTTCCGAAGGAAATACTTCCCGGCCATCTTTCGAGTAAAATTTGCTCAGGCTTTCGGCCAGCGATGTGATGGGAGCAATGGAGTTCATGATTTCGTGCATCAACACCCGGATCAGTTTCATCCACGAATCAAGTTCTTTTTCATCGAGTTCGTTGCGGATGTCCTGTATGGAAAGCAGGATTAGTTCGTCGGTGGCGGTTTTTATCGAGTTGGCTTTCATTGAGAGATCGATGGCGCCTTTTTCGGTTGTCAGCGTGACCAGTTTCTGTTCGAACGGCCTGATGTTCTGGATAGCCTGAAATAAATTTCGGTTGATGCGGCCGGTTTGGCTGATGTGGGTCAGCACTTCCATTCCCAGCATTTTTTTTGCCGAAGTGTTGGCGTGGAGTACAAATCCTTTTTGATTAAAAGTTACAATGCCGGTGGCGAGATGTTCAAGCAAAGTCTGGAAATACTGTTCGCGTTGCCGGCTTTCTATCTTTAACTGCTGAATTTGTTCGTTTACTTTATTCAGTCCATGATAGAGTTCGCTGATGGTTTTGGTTTTTACATTTTCAGGGAACCTGAGCGATGAATCGTTATTTTGTACCGCCTCAAGGAAATAGCTGATTTTCCGGTTGGTGTCGTTTAAAAAGTGGATCAGGTTCGCAACGAGGAAAATATCGGTAATTAAAATAATAACCAACCAAATGCTGAACCCGTTGGATGCCCACACCCATCCGGCCCCGATTCCAAAAGCAGTAATGAGGATTACCCTGATGATGAATTGCAGATAAAGGTTACGGCTGATCATTGTCCGAAGCGTTTCATTTTGTTGTACAATGTTTGTCGTGTAATGCCCAGTTGTTCGGCGGCAGCACTCAGGTTTCCCTGTGTTTTTTCGATAGCCTGGGTTATCATCTTTTTTTCCATCTCTTCCAGTGTCAGTCCGGTGGCATGGCTTTGAACGGATGAAACCGGGCGCATAAAAAAGTCTTCCGGTTTCAGGATGTAATTGTCGCTCAGAATAACGGCTTTTTCAACCGTGTGTTGCAATTCGCGGATATTTCCCGGCCAGTTGTATTTCAGCAGTTTTTCCTGTGCCTGCTGGTTGATTTTCAGGTTGGGCTTGTTGTATTTCGAAGCGTATTTTTTCAGGAAGAAATCAGCCAGTACCAGCACATCCTGGCCCCGTTCCCGAAGAGGCGGCACTTCAATCTGGATGGTATTGATGCGGTACAGTAAATCTTCACGAAAAAGACCTTCCCTGACCATGTTTTCGAGATTCTTGTTGGTGGCGCAAATCAGCCGTATGTCAACCGGAACAGCCTGGTTGGAGCCAATTCGCGATATTTGCCGGTTTTGAATGGCGGCCAGCAGTTTGGCCTGAAGATGAAACGAAAGGTTCCCAATCTCATCGAGAAAAAGGCTGCCTTTGTCGGCCACTTCGAATTTTCCCGGCCGGCTTTCGCGGGCGTCGGTGAAAGCGCCTTTTACATGCCCGAAAAGTTCGCTTTCAAACAGGGTTTCGGTTATTGCCCCCATATCGACACTGACAAGAATTTCGTTGGAACGGGTTGAAAGCCGGTGGATTTCCTGTGCAATCAATTCTTTCCCGGTGCCGTTCTCGCCAGTAATCAGGACATTGGCATCGGTTTTGGCCACTTTCCGCACCAGGTTTAACACCTGCATCAGTTGCGGCGACGAGCCCACAATGAATTTCTGTTCGCGGTTTATTTCGCTTTTCAACTCTTTTTCCTTCTCTTTTAAGTGGCTCACTTCTTTTTTTGAAAGGTTGAGTTGCAGGGCCGATTTCAGTGTAGCCAGCAGTTTGGCATTGTCCCAGGGTTTCAGTACAAAATCGGTGGCGCCGGCTTTCAATGCTTTTACTGTCAGTTCCACATCGCCGTAAGCTGTAATCATCACCACCGAAATTTCAGGATTGGTTTCCTTAATCCGGCCCAGCCAGTAAATTCCCTCGTTGCCGGTGTTGATCCCGGCATTAAAGTTCATGTCGAGCACCACCAGGTTGTAATCCCCTTTTCTGAGTTCCGAAGGGATCAGATTGGGATCGGGCAGCGTGGTCACAGTCTGGAACTCGGGGGAAAGCAAAATTTCGAGCGCGCTCAGGATGCTTTTATTGTCGTCAACAATCAGGATTTTCCCTTTGGCCATTTTTTGTTTAAAGGTAAAAACCATGCGGTTAAAAGGAAAGTAATTGTCAAAATTTTTTACACAATCGTGTCAATTATTTTTACTGGTTTTTATTTATCTGATATTTTAAATGGTGATGTTCAGTGTGTTGTTGGCATTATTCTGGCACAGCGATTTGGAAACAATTAAACAATGAATCAGATCGAACACGTAATGGGAACAGTAGTTAAAAGCAGCGTTAAAATGAAAACAGAAGCATTCCTGATTCTTTTCTTTTTGTTGGTAATTGGAAACGCACTGGTAGCTCAGGAAACCTGGAGCCTGAACCGGTGCGTTTCCTTTGCCGTAGAACACAACATCGGGTTACAAAAAATGCGGGTGTCGGAACAAATAGCCCGTGAAGACCTTAGCCAGTCGAGGAGGAATTTATTACCCGAAATTGGCGCTTCATCCAATGCCAGTTACAGTTTTGGGCGTTCCATCGATCCCAATACCAACGACTTTGTGAATACAAGTTTTTTTAACAACTCGTACGAGATTGGGGCGTCAGTCACGTTGTTCAATCCATCGAAACAGATTTACATGGTTGAATACCAAAAGTTCAGAAAAAAAGCGGTTGAACTGAACCGCCTGAACGCTACCGACGACCTGGCTTTCCTGGTGATGAACTCATATTTTAAAGTAGTTTTTCGGCAGGGGTTGCTTGACATTGCCAGCGAGCAGGTAAAAGCATCGGCGCTGAACCTGAAAAAAATGGAAAAGCAGACAGAACTGGGGATGAAGTCGAAACCCGACCTGCTGGAGGTCAGGGCCAATTACGAATCGGAAGAACTGAAACGTATTCAGGCAGAAAACAATCTGAAAACAGCCATGCTGGAACTGAAACAACGGATGAACCTTAACACGGAGGAGGATATCATCCCCGGGGCGCAACTTGTTCCGCTGGTTGCCATACAAAAGCAAAATCAGCAGCAGTTGTTTGAATCGTATTTAAACTGGTCGCCATATTTTCAGACCTTCGAAGCGCAGGTTCAGGCTGGCCATAAAGCCGTTTTGGTCAACCGTTCACAACTGCTTCCAACCATTAGTGCGTACGGCGAATTGTCAACCGGTTTTTATGAGACCCGGAAAGATGAATATGGTAAAGTGATTGCTTTCGGCGATCAGTTTCAAAATAACCGGAGCCAGTATTTAGGCGCTTCCATCAACATCCCGGTTTTTAACAAGCTGAACACCCGTTCGGGAATAACCAAAGCCAAACTGGAACTCGATCAGGCAAAACTTACCCTGGCGCAGGAAAAGCAAAAGCTTTATTTCGAAATGGCCAACAACCTGAATGAAATGGAAGCCCTCGAGAAGGAATACACCCAGTACCTGCGCCAGCAGGAAGCCGATCAACAGGCTTACCTTGCGGCAGAACTAAAATTTGAACAGGGATTGGTGAACGTAGTTGATTTTTATGTGGCCAAAAACCGGCTGGGCGATACTCAGGCACAACTGTTGAAAACCAGGCTGATGTGGGAAGTTAAAAAGAACATCATTGAGTTTTACAGTGGGAAAAGGTTCTGGGAATAGAAGGGCAAAGGGCAGGGAGCAGGGAGCTTCGTCCATGCCCCATGCTCCCTGCTAAAATACCAGGAATTATTATACCGTCGATTTCAGGCGGAAAAACTTGAAACTTTGAATTTGAAACATTAAACAATATTGTCATGGGAATGGATAAAGTAATTGAAAAGAAAAAAGGAATCAGGCCAAAACATATAATCTGGATTGCCGGGGCAGCAATATTTGGTTTTTTCCTTTATCAAATGGTTTTCACGCAAACCGGTTCAACTTTCAGGGCTGAAAAGGAAAAACTGACCATCAGTACCGTGGAAGACGGGCAGTTTAACGATTATATCACCGTAATCGGTCAGGTGGAGCCCATAACCACCATTTATCTCGACGCCATCGAAGGTGGCCAGGTGGAAGAGCGTTATATTGAAGAAGGTACGATGGTAAACAAAGGCGATGTGATTTTGCGGCTCGAAAACCGCCAGTTGTACCAAACCATCCTGAACAGTGAAGCGGCTTTGGCGGAAAAGGAAAACTACCTGCGCAACACCCGTATTGGTTTTGAAACCGAATTGATTCAGTCGCGGAAAAACATTTTAGACAACCAATACCGCCTGGTCAGAAAACAACGCACATTTGAACAGTATAAAGCGCTTTTTAACGACGAACTGATTTCAAAAGAAGATTATCTCCAGGCAAAAGAAGATTTTGAATATGAAAAAAACCTGCTGGAAATCAACAAACTGAAAGCAAAAAATGATTCATTAATCAGGGTTACTTCAATGCAAACGCTTGATGCCGACATGAAGAAGATGCGCGTAATGCTGGAACTGGTCCGCGAACGTCTCGACAACCTGAATGTAAAAGCGCCGGTTGACGGGCAGCTCGGAATGCTCGACGCTGAAATTGGCCAGCGCATTAACGAAGGCCAGCGCATTGGCCAGATTAACGTTCTGGATAACTTCAAAATAAAAGCGCTGATTGACGAGCATTATATCGACCGCGTAAAACGCGAGCTTCCAGCCACGCTTGACCGAAACGGAACCAATTTTGATTTGTCGGTGCGCAAAGTTTACCCCGAAGTGCGCAACGGACAGTTTGAAATCGACATGGTTTTTGGCGCCACAACACCCGATAACATCCGCACCGGCCAAACCTACCACATCAAACTTGAATTGGGTGAGTCGGCCAGCGCTATTCTTCTGCCACGCGGAGGTTTCTTCCAGAGCACAGGCGGCCAGTGGGTGTATGTGTTGAATGAAGCCGGAACTGAAGCCATTAAACGCAACATTCGTATTGGAAAACAGAATCCACAATATTACGAAGTGCTGGAAGGCTTAACTCCCGGCGAAAAAGTAATTACTTCGGGATACGAAATGTTTGGAACCAACGACCGAATAGTGTTTAAATAATTAATTGAGTTCTATCCACAATAGTCACATAGAACACAGTAGCTTTTATTTTTCTATGTGAACTATGTGTCTATCTGGTAGGTATTTTGAACAAATAAATAATTCGATAACATGATTAAGACAGTAAACTTAAACAAAGTATTCCGCACCGAGGAAATTGAAACCAGTGCGTTAAACAACGTGAACCTTCACATTCAGAAGGGCGAATTTGTAGCC
>CAZHKI010000100.1:0-319 GCA_964533365.1 uncultured Maribellus sp.
ATCAATATAGGATTCAATTTCGTAATGTTCGGTGTTGTTTACCAGCAGGTTGTCGCCTTCCTGGACAACATTGATTCCGAGCCGGCGGAACGAATCGGGGATGATGCCCAGATGTTCCATTCCCACGTTCTTAATGGTGATTTCCGAAGCGGTCATTGCTGCCAGGCCAATAAAGCTGCCCGTTTCAATCATGTCGGGCAGAATGCGGTGCGAACATCCTTTCAGCGAGGTCACTCCGTCGATAACCAGCAGGTTCGATCCAATCCCCGAGATTTTAGCGCCCATGGAAACCAGCATTTTACTGAGTTGCTGCAGGTAG
>CAZHKI010000100.1:329-7370 GCA_964533365.1 uncultured Maribellus sp.
CATTGTAAATAGTGGTTGTCCCTTCGGCCATCGTTGCGGCCATTAAGATGTTGGCTGTCCCGGTTACTGACGCTTCGTCGAGTAACATGTAAGCGCCTTTCAGTTTAGGAGCTTCGATGGAAAACCAGTGGTTTCCGGCATCAAAATGAAAATCGGCGCCAAGTTTCTGGAAACCGATAAAATGGGTGTCGACCCTGCGGCGGCCAATTTTGTCGCCGCCGGGTTGCGGAATGAAACCTTTTCCAAAGCGGGTAAGCAGCGGCCCGATGATCATGATGGAACCACGCAGGCTGGAAGCCTGTTTTGCATATTCGGTACTTTTCAGATAGTCGATGTTGATGTTTGCGGCTTGAAAACGGTAACTCCCTTTTTCAATGCGTTCCACCTCAACTCCCATTTTTTTCAGGATTTCGATTAGTTTTAAAACATCGCTGATTTCGGGTACATTGTCAACAAAAACATTTTCGTTGGTGAGCAGGGTTGCACAAATAATTTGCAGAGCTTCGTTTTTTGCGCCCTGTGGTTCCAGTTCGCCTTTCATCCGGAAACCACCTTCTATCTGAAACGATGACATTGGAAATCAGTTTTTGAGATTAGTGCTTTTTGTTCGATTTATTTTGACCGGATTTTTTCTTTTTATTAGGTTTACCCAGAATGCTTTTTGTTTCGGTAAGTTGAATGGTATTGCTGGTTTTAATTTTTCCCCCCGAGAGTTCTTCGAGATCCATCAGGATTTTATCATCCTCTACTGCATCTTTATTCCAGGCCAGGTAGGATTTTTTCATTTGGTTGGCTAATTGCTGGATAAGTATTTCCCTCTCTTCATCTTCGAAATCAGCAACTTTTTCAATCATTTGTTCTATCACCAACCCATAATGCCGGTATTTAATCGGATTTTGGTTGTAAGGGACCCGGTTTGGTTTTTCAGTCAGAATATCGGGTGTAGGCGGCTCGTAGGGATAATCGATATCCAGTTTAAAGTCGGTCATGATGGCGATGTGGTCCCATAATTTATGGTTGAATTCGGCGACATCCCGGAGGAAAGGATATAAATTTCCCATTACATCGATTATGGTATTGGCTGCCCGGTTCCGTTCCTCTCTGTCTTCGATGGTCATCAGGTGATCGACCATGTTTTGTATATTCCTTCCGTATTCTGGTAACGGTAGTTTTTTTCTTTGTGAATTATAATCCATTGAATGATTTTTTTGATGTCTGTAATTTGTAATCTGGTAAAATTCTGGTTTTTGCGGTGGTTAATTTCATGCAAAACTAATGATTTCCACTCAATTCACAATTTTTCCCGGATTTTTTCAATATCAATGTTACCCTATTATTTTCAATTTGGCAAATTTCAGCAACAATTGCTTTTGCCCGGCATTCCTGAAAAACACGGTGGCTTTGGCATTGGGTGGAATCCCTTCAATTTTCAGAACTTTTCCTTCGCCAAAACGCTGGTGTTCGACAACCATTCCGGCCTGGATCTTTTCGGGGTTATCACCCGCGAAATCATCCGGATTTTTGTCCGATTCTTTCAGCTTAACGAGTTTATTCCTGAAAATGTTTTGCGAATCCGGGTTTTTTAACGCGGTTCCCTGAACACGGTTGAGGTACTGCCGGGCAGGAGTATCGAACCTGAAATCGTTTCTGTTGGGGATAGCATTCGATGATTTTGCCTGTTCGGGGACATCGAGGTATTTCTCATCCAGTTCTTCGAGGAACCGGCTGGGTTTGCAAAATTCGGGCTTTCCCCAGCGGTAGCGTTGGTTGGCAAACGAAAACCAGGCATTTTCCTTGGCCCGGGTGAGTGCAACATAAAACAGCCTGCGTTCTTCTTCCAGTGCTTCGGTTGTGTTTTTTTCTCCCTGGGGCGCCGAAGGAAAAAGGTTTTCTTCCAGTCCCACAATGAATACATTTTTAAATTCCAGTCCTTTGGCCGAGTGAACCGTCATCAGCGTCACTTTGTCGCGGTCTTCATCTTTTTCGTTGTCTTGATCAGTCAGCAGGGCCACATCTTCGAGGTAATTTTCCAAACGGTCGGGCCGGCCTTCTTCCCTGGCCGACAAACTGAATTCACGGATGCCGTTCAGCAGTGCTTCAATATTTTCGTAACGGCTTACACCTTCAGGCGAATTATCATGATGAATTTCTTTTAAAATTCCGGTTTCTTCGGCAATGAGCCTGGCTGTTTCAAAGGCTTCGTTGACGAGAGAAAAATTTTGAAATTTCTGAATGAGCTCAACAAACCCCATAATTTTTGCCACGGTTCCTTTGTTCAGAGCTGCCGGGTTTTTAAGGTGTATTTCCGAGGTTGTTTTCCAGATTGAAATTCCGGAGTTGACCGCTTCGGTTTCCAGTTTCGAAATGGTGGTATCGCCAATTCCCCGCGCAGGGTAATTGATGATCCGTTTCAGCGCTTCGTTATCGGCCGGGTTGATTATCATGCGGAAATAGGCCAGTAAATCCTTGATTTCCTTTCGCTGGTAAAAGCTCAACCCTCCGTAAATTTTGTAAGGGATATTTCGTTTTCGCAGGGCTTCTTCAAAAATTCGCGACTGCGCGTTGGTACGGTAAAGAATTGCGTAATCGAGGTTTTTGTAATGGTCGCGCAACTGGGTTTGGGCAATTTCCTGGGCCACCAGAAATCCTTCCTCGTTATCGGTCAGCGCCTGAATTACTTTTATGGGCTTTCCGGTTTCGAGTTCCGAGAAAACGGTTTTCGGAATTTGCTTTTTGTTACAGGCAATGATGCTGTTGGCTGCATTGACAATGGTTTTTGTTGACCGGTAATTTTGTTCGAGTTTAAAAATTTTGTGTTCGGGGTAATCGTTTCTGAAGTTGAGGATGTTTTCAATCCGGGCCCCGCGGAACGAGTAAATGCTTTGCGCATCGTCGCCCACCACGCAGATGTTTTTATGCCGTGCCGCCAGTCTTTTAATGATGAGGTATTGGGCGTAGTTGGTATCCTGGTATTCGTCAACCAGCACATAATCGAACTGGTTTTGATACTTTCCAAGAATCTCGGGTGAATCGCGGAACAACAGGTTGGTTTTCAGAAGTAAATCATCGAAATCCATGGCACCCGATAAAAAACACCGTTTCGCATATTCGCGGTAAATTTCGGCAATGGCCGGCATCCGCATGTTTTTGTCGGCCAGCCTGATTTCTGATTGTTCGGCATATTCGTTGGGTGTAATCAGGTTGTTTTTGGCCATCGAAATGCGGCTGGCCACCACGCCCGGTTTGTAGGTTTTATCGTCGAGCTGAAAACCTTTGATGATTGACTTGATAAGGTTTTTGCTGTCGGCGCTGTCGTAAATGGTAAAATTGGCCGGATAATTCAGCGCCTCGTGTTCGGTACGCAGAATCCGGGCAAAAATGGCATGGAATGTTCCCATCCAAAGGTAACGGGCGGCTTTTTCACCTACCACTGCCGCAATCCGTTCTTTCATTTCGCGGGCGGCTTTATTAGTAAACGTAAGGGCCAGAATGGTTGACGGCCTGGCGCCCTGTTTCAGCAAATGGGCAATGCGATAGGTCAGCACGCGGGTTTTACCCGATCCGGCGCCGGCAATAATCAGCGCAGGGCCTTCGGTTGAAAGGACGGCATCCTTTTGGGTTTTATTTAATTCACTGAGATAGTCGAACACGGTTAAAATATTATCGGTTGGTTAAAAAAACAAAAGTATATGTTGTTCCATGTTTTCAGGACTTTTCATAAAGGCTTTTATCAACAAATTTTCTGATCTTCTGAAAATGAGGTTTTGTCGAGGATTTTTGCACCCTTCGGGGCAATTTAATAAAAATTATACGTTAATATTGTAACTCAAAGTATAAGGTGTTTATGAAGAGAAATAGGAGTTTATATATTTCGTTTTTGTTGCTGTTATTAGCGTTTTCAACCTCTTTGCAGGCACAATTGACAGCCCCGGGTTCCTCCGGCTCCGGTAAAACCAGTTACCCTGTATTTCAGGGAACCGACAGTATTTTTGTTTTTTGTGCCAACGATTCAACTGCTAAAAATGGAACATTGCTTGTTTCGACCCAACTTCAGGGGACCAAAACTTTTTTGTGGGAGAAATTTAATCCGGCAACCGGGGCATTTGAATTTTATTTTTCTGAAAGTTTAGAAAGTCAGCAATCCACGGTTTCGGGTTTGGCCAATGGTTGTTACCGCGCCACCATTACTTTAGGCGGAAATACTGAAACATACCGTGCCTGGGTATTTAATAACTGGACTTCGGCCAGCGGAACAGTGGAAGATTCGAATTGCGAATCGTTTAAACTTTCAGGAACATTTCAAACCAGTTCAATGAAATATTTCGATTTAGCAACCAATGCCGAACTGGAAGTTTTTAAAGATATGAAAGTGCAGTGGAAAGACGGGACTTCGGTAATTGCCACTGTTTTAACACCCCAGATTTTCGATGTGCCGGCTGTAAATACCGATTACACTTTCAGGGTTTACGACCAGTTTGGCTGCGAAACTACAGCTACCGTGCCTTATGAATCAATTGTAACCAAAGCATCGTTTACTGTCGATGCCGACTGGACCAGTGGCGATAAAACAACAGGAGAAGCCCCGCTGGAAGTAACGTTTACCAATACATCACAAAATGGCGATCCCAATGGTTACGAATGGTTCTTTTTTCGCGATCTGGACGAGATTAAAAAAGAATCGGCAAAATCGCAGCAACCTGTCGACAGTTTTATGGTGATTGCATTTAACGAGAGCCCGGTTTATACTTACGAAAATACCGGCACCTACATGGTGAAACTGGTGTCGAAAAAGAAATCGGAATTATTTACCTGCACCGACACGGTTTACCTGCCCGATTATATTTATGTCGATTCTTCGTTCGTTCACGCGCCAAATGTTTTCACACCCAACGGCGACGGGGTGAACGACGTTTTCGGTATCAAATTTACTTCAATGAAAAGCATGAAAATCACCATTGTGAACCGGTGGGGGAAAAGGGTTCATTTCTGGGAAAAATCAGATATCCGGGGTTTCGACGACACGTATGAGGAAACCGTTTGGGACGGAAAAATTGGCAGCCGTTACGCCAGCCCGGGAGTTTATTATTACGTGGTGGAAGGAATTGGCCGCGACGATAAAAAGCGAAGGGCACACGGTTTTGTCCATTTGTTCAGGGAAAAAGACTGAGCATTGGTCTCTGTCAATTTCTGGTTTAACTCCGTTATTTTATCATTCCGGAATGGTTGATGATTACAAGGTATAGTTTTTCATCGTTGTTTTCGGCTGTGTCATAAATCATCACAGGGTTTATTTTCCATTTATTCATCACTTCATTCAGTACTTCCCTGCGTATGGAAATCAGCAACTGATTTTGGCGGGAGACGAGCAGTTTCCCGAGCATTTCTGCCCAGCCACCTCCATTTAATTCCAGTTTGCCAACTTCATCAATAACCATCAGTTGTGCGTTGGTTTGTTGTAGCGCCAGATTTCCCTGTTCAATTGCTTCTTCGCGGATATAATAATTTCCGATTTTTTTCTGATGCCCGTTATTATTGATATCCAATAGTTTCTCTTTATGTCCGGATGAAATATCAACCATCATGTACCCGGTGGTTTCTCCATTTTCCATCATTCGCGATGAATAAATACCTCCAACTGAAATATTTTCAGATTTTAATTTTTCTGTTAGTTTTTTGATGCAGGTGGTTTTCCCGGACCCAATTTCGCCGGTGATGATGAAAATACCCGGATAATTATTAAAATTTTGTCTGATTTCACTCATTCTTGATTCAGCGTGCAACATGAGTTGGTGAATGATCTGAACCGGATTTTTCAGTGTGGTTTTCAGATCGGGGACAGCAGAAATCATCGAAGGTAAACTTTCGAGCGAAAGTTCAAGCGCCGAGGGCAATTGTTTGAAGTAGCCCCTGGCCAGAAAAGCCCTGATTTTTGGGTTGTACAGTTCAGTTCCCAGCACCGAAAAACCCATGATTAGAATGATGGCCCGTACATTCATTTCCACACCGACCAGAATCGCATCTGTTACTGGCAAAGTTTCGGAGTGCAACCGAGAGAACACGAATGTGGTACCCATGGTGATGATGACAAAGAAGAGCCAGAGCCCGGGACGAACCAGCTGGCGTAATGCCCTTTTATAGCGGATCGCCCAGGTGGTAGCAACAGTAGCCGATAGAATAATCCAAAGCCCAAAATTGATTTTTCCGGGTAAAAGAAATGTGCCGGCCAGGAATAAAATATTCATTATTAACCAGGCCAGTGAATAAGAAAAGTCAGGATCTTTCTTTTTTGGGATGCCATTTGTTTTTTCTGATTTCAGAGTTATCCTGGAAGGTGCAGTGCTGCTGGCCAGCTTTCGCCCGGTTTTTATTCCCACCAGTGCCGATACTGAGCCAAATAGTGCATACATGATCAGCAATAAAACAATTGGAGCCCAAACGGCATCAACTTTAAGGTTAAGTTGGCGTTGGGCAAATTGCATCAGGTTGGTGTAAACCTCTACAATATTGTATCCATAAAAGATAATGAAATTGATGATTTTCTGGAGCAGGTTCCACGACATGGCAAGAATTGATCCCACAATAAAGCCGGGAATGGTTTTCCCAAGTATACGGACTGAAATTTCGAGCAGAATGGCTTCGCTGAAAATGGCAACCATGGGGCCGAAAATTACCGCGCTGGGCGACATGGTTTTCAAAAGGGCGCAAATTATTCCGGCCCGCCAGAACAATCCCCGTTCGTTCCACTGGTAACTGGCCGAAATAAGGATTATCAAACCGATGGCGGTTAAAATGTTGCCGCTGAATGGGATACGAAGATTGTGCAAAAAACTTCCCAGTACAATTTCGGAAGAAGCCCAGATGGTCCCTAAGATGGATGCTTTGATCCATTTTTCATTCAGTTGCTGTTGTCCTGTTAAAGCCTGATTCATTGTATGGTTGCCAATTCTGTTAAACCCGGTTTAAGGTGTAAAAATAAAATTGAAATTGATAAATCATCATGATTTAACCGGAACATCGAATAAAAACCGGGAAAAAGAAAAC
>CAZHKI010000100.1:7380-10326 GCA_964533365.1 uncultured Maribellus sp.
TGGTCTATTCTTCTTCCTGCTCAGCTTCGTATGCTTTGAGCAGTTCATCCTGGACATCAGCCGGGACTTTTTCGTAGCGGTCGAATGAAGTATTAAATACACCTCGTCCGCCAGTGATGGAACTGAGCGAAGTATGGTATTTATTCATTTCCTTTAACGGAACTTTCGCTGAAATTTTTTCGAGGCCTTTTTCAGAGCCCATACCCATAATCATGGCACGGCGTCCCTGCAAATCGCTCATTACATCGCCCATCCGGTCGGATGGAACGTAAACATTCAGGTCGTAAATGGGTTCAAGAATTTTTGCCCCGGCATTTTTAAATGCTTTGCTGAATGCATTTCGTCCGGCTAAACGGAATGAGATTTCGTTGGAGTCAACCGGGTGCATTTTCCCGTCGTACACATAAACGCGGATGTCGCGGGCATACGAACCGGTCAGCGGGCCTTCTTCCATTTTTTCCATAATACCTTTCAGGATGGCCGGCATAAAACGGGCATCAATTGAACCTCCTACAATACAGTTGCAGAAGATGAGTTTACCGCCCCATGTTAACGGATATTCCTGCACATCGCGGACCGACATTTTTTGTTCCTTGTCGCCAAATTTGAACATGTTTTTTGGTTCTGAACCTTCTTCGTAGGGCTCAATAATCAAATGAACCTCGCCAAACTGTCCGGCTCCACCCGATTGTTTTTTGTGGCGGTAATCGGCCTGTGCCGATTTGGTAATGGTTTCGCGGTATGGAATTTTAGGTTGCAGGTAATTGACAGCGATTTTATGAACGTTATCGAAATACCATTTCAAAATGTTCAGGTGGTATTCGCCCTGTCCGGACACCAGCAACTGTTTCAGTTCTTTCGAATATTCAATAACAAACGTAGGATCTTCGTTTTTGATTTTATTTAATACTTCGCCAACTTTTTCGTCATCCGAATCATTTTCGGCTTTTACGGCTACAGTATGCCGCGAACTCGGGAAAACAATGGGAGCGAATTTGGTATCGGCATCTTTAACGGTGAGGGTCTGGTTGTATTTGGTGTCTTTCAGTTTTACGGTACACCCCAAATCGCCGGCGACCAGTTCATCCACTTTTTCGCGGGTTTTCCCGGCAGCAACAAATACCTGTGATAAACGTTCTTTGTTGCCTGTTTTTGAATTGATTAAATCCAAACCTTCGGTGATTTTCCCTGACATCACCTTGAAAAAGGTGATTTCGCCCACATGCGGTTCAACGGACGTTTTGAAAACGAATAAACTGGGAGGATCGGTTTCCACCATTTTCACGGTTTTCCCGCTTTCAATTTCCCGCATTTCCCTTTCGTTGGGAGCAGGGGCAATATTTGAAATAAATTCGAGCAGACGGCCAACTCCAATATTTTTTTTGGCGCATGTGCAGAAAACCGGAAATAAGCCACGTTGCAGCATCCCCAGTTTCATCCCTTTGCGCATATCGTCTTCCGATAAGCTTCCCTGTTCAAAATAGAGTTCCATTAACGATTCCTCGTTTTCGGCTGCCATTTCAATCAGTTCGTTGTGCAGTTCATCGGCTTTGTCCTTTTCCGATGCAGGAATATCCAGTACTTCCGGTTTGCCGCCATCTTTTCCGTATTTGTACATTTTCATTTTCAGTACATCAATGATGGAAGAAAATCCCGGGCCGGCGTCAACCGGATATTGTACGATGGTTACTTTATTACCGAAAAGTGACCGGCACTGTTCGAGTGCCGATTCAAAATTTGAATTGTCATGATCCAGTTGGTTAAAAACCATAACCAGCGGAGTGCCTGCTTTTTCAGCATGGCGGCTGGATGCTTCGGTACCGGCTTCCACTCCGTTAGTCGAATTGATAATCATTAATCCCAAATCTGTAACGTTGAGCGACGATACTACACCTCCGCACAGGTCATCCATTCCCGGGGTGTCGATAATGTTGATTTTTTTGTCGTTAAACTCAGTATAGAGAAGGGTTGGAAAAACCGAATTGCCATAATCCTGCTCAATGTCGCTGTGGTCCGACACCGTGTTTTTTGCAGTAACTTCACCTCTGCGGTTGATGACTCCACCCTCGAACAGCATGGCTTCCGCGAGGGTGGTTTTTCCACTGCCGGCATTACCGATTAAGGAAATGTTCCGGATTTGATTTGTTTTATAAACTTTCATCGTATGTTAGATTTTTGAATTGTTTTCTCTCCTCCAACCGGTTTTTCCGGGAAAAGGTCACCAAAAATAGTAATAATTTATTAACAATCAAGTGGGTGAAAAACCGGTAAAAATGTTGTACAAATGGTTTTTAATGAGCGGTAATGTTAAGTGGTTGTATATTAATTGTATGAGATTTAACAGAAAAGAATAATGACTTTTTTCCCCTGAGTTTGGTGTCTGTTTTAGATGTTAAAATTCATTAACTGATTTTCGGGGAAAATTGGAACCGGGAAAGAAGAAATATCGGTAAGATAAAGCAAATCAGACGGTTGAAAAGAATTTGAAAATACCAGAATATTATTTCTATTTTTAGGGCCTGTATCGAAAAAAATGCTCAAAAAAAACATTATAACAGCGCTTCTTTTTCTTTTTTATACAGGTGTAAATGCACAGGATAAATTTGTGTTGAGTGGTTATGTCAGGGATTTGGCCACCGGCGAGGATTTAACCGGGGCTACAGTTGTTGTTGCCGACATACAAAATACAGGAACTATAACCAATCATTACGGCTTTTATTCCATTACCCTCGAACAGGGGAAATATGCGGTGCGGGTTCAGTTCGTGGGTTACGAACCGCAACTTTTAACTGTTCAGCTTGAAAGAGACTGCCGGCTGAATATCGGGTTAAAAGAAAAAAGTTTTGAAATTGGGAATGTTGTGGTAACGGGCGAACGTGCCGACCGGAATATTTCGTCGATTGACATGGGAAATGTTAAAATGGATCCCAAACAAATTGAAAATAT
>CAZHKI010000101.1:0-10316 GCA_964533365.1 uncultured Maribellus sp.
TTATACTTCTGGCCGGATTAACCGAAGTATTGGTAACCGGAATACTAATCAGGTGAATTAAAGTTAGCGCAAGTCCAATGGCAATTCCGGCAAATCCCTTGGGCGCTTTTTCGTCGGTAGCACCCAGAATTATAATCAGAAACATAAATGTCATCACAAATTCAGAAACCACGGCAGCCAGTAAACTGTAACCACCCGGTGAGTGTTCGCCATAACCATTTGCAGCAAAGTTGCCAATATCCGAACCGTTACCGGTAGCAAGGATATAAAGAACGGCAGCAGCGGCAATTCCACCCAGAATTTGTGAAATGACGTAAGGTAAAATTGTTTTGGCATGCACCCTGCCACCGGCCCAAAGCCCGATAGTTACGGCCGGGTTCAAATGTGCCCCTGAAATATGTCCCAAAGAATAGACAATGGTTAACACTGTGAGACCAAAAGCTAAAGAAACACCGGCAAGGCCGATTCCCACTTCGGGAAATCCGGCTGCCAAAACAGCACTTCCGCAACCTCCTAGTACCAACCAAAAGGTGCCGATAAATTCTGCAACATTTTTTTTCATCTTTTCACCAGTTGTTAAATTCCTACTCATATGGCTTTTCGGTAACGCCCCGTTTTTTGAGTGGGTGCTGGACTCCACCTCTATTTATGCAACGAAAGTTAAGAAATTCAATATTTTAAAACAACTTTTATTTTTGTTAAATCGCTTAGCAAAAGGTATTCCTTAAAATTTTCGGATACCTGCCTCCATTTCAAAACCTTTCTGTTACTTTTGAAAAAATAGAAATCTAATGGTTATGAAAGCGGTTTACTATGAACAATTCCGTGGCCCCGTTTCGGTCAGGGTGCTTCCCCACCCCATTGTTTCCGATGGCAGTGTGATTGTAAAAGTAGAAGCAACCGGACTTTGCCGCAGCGACTGGCACGGCTGGATGGGCCACGATCCCGATATTGTTTTACCGCATGTTCCGGGGCACGAATTGGCTGGAACAATTACCGAAATTGGCTCAGGAGTTAAAAACTGGAAGATCGGCGACCGGGTTACTGTTCCGTTTGTCAGCGGGTGCGGTTCATGCCCCGAATGCCGGAGTGGAAACCACCAGATTTGCGATTACCAGTTTCAGCCGGGCTTTACAGCCTGGGGATCGTTTGCCGAATTTGTGGAAATAAAATATGCCGACATCAACCTGGTTCGTTTACCCGTGGAAATTGATTTTGTGACGGCAGCCAGCCTCGGATGCCGGTTTATTACCTCATTCCGTGCCGTCGTCGATCAGGGGAAAGTATCAGCCGGACAATGGGTTGCAGTACATGGCTGTGGTGGCGTCGGGCTTTCGGCCATTATGATTGCTGCTGCTGCCGGTGCCAACGTCGTGGCCGTGGATATCGACGATAAAAAACTGGAACTGGCAAAAAGTGTCGGGGCAAATGTTTTAATCCATGCAAAGAATGTTAAAAATGTTCCGGATGAAATTAAAAACGTTACTGGTCGCGGAGCTCATGTTTCCATCGATGCACTCGGCAGTCAGGAAACCTGTTTCAACTCGGTAGCCTGTTTGCGAAAACGGGGAAAACACATCCAGGTGGGTTTAATGACCGGCGACCACCAACACCCGAAAATTCCGATGGACAAAGTAATTGCCCACGAACTCGAAATTCTGGGAAGCCATGGAATGCAGGCATTCCGGTACACCGAAATGTTCGATATGATCCTTTCGGGCAAACTGAACCCGGAATTACTGATCGGCAATACCATTTCGCTGGATGAAGCCCCGGCAGCACTGATGAATATGAATAAATTTGAAAATTCCGGAATAACCGTTATCAAACTGTTTTGAATGGAAAACCTGAAGATTACCATTGTTCAGCCCGATATCATTTGGGAAAATACCCGGGCTAACCTGGAGAAATATTCCGCGATGCTTTCACAGGTGAAATCGACCGACCTGATTGTTTTACCGGAAATGTTCACCACAGGTTTCTCGATGAATCCGAAAAAACTGCAGGAACCGATGAACGGGATTTCCGTGAACTGGATGCAAAAAACAGCCCGCGAAAAAGATTCTTCGGTAACGGGCAGCCTGATCATTCAGGGAAACGGGAAAATATTCAACCGGGCAGTTTGGGTCTTTCCCGATGGCAACATTCAGTTTTACGACAAACGCCACCTGTTTACCATGGGAAACGAACAGGAACATTATTCATCGGGAAATAAAAAATTAATTGTAAGCTACAAAGGCTGGCGCTTTTGTCCGCTCATTTGTTACGATTTGCGTTTCCCGGTATGGAGCCGCAATACCGAAAATTACGATGTGCTGATTTACATGGCCAACTGGCCCTCGCCGCGGCAGCATGTCTGGAAAAGCCTGCTGGTGGCGCGCGCCATCGAAAACCAGGCGTATTGTATTGGCGTGAACCGCACCGGTACCGATGGCGAAAACCTTCACTATTCCGGAGATTCTGCCTTTGTTTCGCCCAAAGGTGTTGCCCGCTTTTATAACCATGAAGAAAAAACGGAAACCTTCGAAATATCTTTTTCTGAGCTTCACCGCTTTCGCGAAAATTTCCCTGTACTTCGCGATAAAGACAATTTTGAAATTATATAACAACATTCTGTTTTTACCTTCTACCCTGTTAACAACCAACTGATTTACTGCATTCTGAATATATTTCCGAATAATAACTAAAATTTTAGTTTGAAAACTAAAACATTAGTTATATCTTTATACTATCAACCAGTTGATATTTGTGCTTACAGAAAGGTTGGCTGCTTTAATGGAACTGACAGGGACGAACGGCTAAGAAAAAATCTTAAAAAACAGATTCATTATGGAAGCAAAAAAATCAACAAAAGCCGACCTGGAAAACAAAAAGAACCTGTTCTTTTTAATTGGACTGGTCATTGCGCTTGGCGCATCATTTCTTGCCTTCGAATGGGAAACCAAAGTTGAAAAGGCGGATTCGCTGGGAGTGATAAGGACTCAGGATGTTGAAGAGGAAATTATCCCGGTAACCCGCGAAAACGAAGTCAAACCACCACCGCCCCCTCCGCCTCCAAAGGTTGTGGAAGTGTTAAACATTGTGGACGACAACATCAAAATTGAAGATGAACTGAAAATCGACGATTCGGAAGCCAACAAAACAACTATCATTGATGTTAATCCGATTATCCAGGCTGCAGAAGAAGAGGAAGAAGAAACCGCCGAGATTTTCTATATTGTTGAAGAGCCGGCTGAATTTCCGGGAGGAGACAAAGCTTTGCACCGGTACATCAACAATTCGGTGAAATATCCGGTTATTGCCCAGGAGAACGGGATTCAGGGAAAAGTATATGTTAAGTTTGTGGTGAACGAGCAGGGAACTGTCAGTAATGCCGAAATCCTCCGGGGTGTAGATGCATCGCTTGATAAGGAAGCCCTCCGGGTAATCAACAGCCTTCCCCGGTTTAACCCGGGCAAACAGCGCGGCCGGCCGGTGAAAGTTTACTACAATGCCCTCATCAATTTTCAGCTTCAGTAGCCATTTTAAAATTTATGCAAGAGTAACCCGAAACTACCGGAAATTCCGGTGGTTTTGGTTTATTTATGATATTTATTATTGCAAATCTTTCTGAAAAATCCGGAAACGTTTGTACACTTCGCCACCCATTTTTTCCATCTCACCCCTTACTTTGGTATTGTATTCCAGTTCGAGGTGGGTGTCGATGGTTGTTTTGCCTTCCAATTTTGCCGATTCCAAAAGCCGGATTCCCATAATTACGTCCAGTCCTCTTCCCTGGTAAGCAGGATCAACAGCGCCCAACAACAAATTAAGCTGTTGCGATTTCTTCCCGGCTCTGAAAATGTGAACAAATCCAAACGGGAACAACCAGCCCCGCGACTTTTGAATTCCCCTGCTGATGTCGGACATACCAATAACAAACGAAACAACTTCGTCTTTTTCATTGATCATCAGTTTGACAAACTTCGGATTAATCAGGAAGAGAAAACGGTTGGCGAAATCATCCATTTCATCCAGGGTAAAAGGAGAGAAACCGTAAATATCGGTAAACGTGCGGTTAACCAATTCAAAAACAGGCCGGATGTATGGTCTGATCTTTTTACGTGAAGTAAATTCCACCACACTCAAATGCCCGTTATTTTGGTAAAACCGCTCTGCAATTTTAGTATAAAACCCGGGCATTTCATCGGGAATAGGAATTTTATAAACCACCAGATCAAACTTTTTCTGAAACCCGCTTTTTTCGGTAAGTTCAACCATATATGGAAAATTACAGTTGGAGGCAATGGAAACCGGCTCGTCGAACCCGTCAATTAAAAAGCCCTGCGGATCTTTGTCGGAAAAAGCCAGCGGTCCCACCAGTTTGACCATTCCTTTTTCTTTCGCCCAATTGGCCACAAAATCAACCAGGGCATCGAAAACTTCCTGGTCATTCCAGGTTTCCAGAAAAGAGAACCGGCCATGATTTTCGTGATGCAAATGATTATATGGATGACTAATAATTCCCATAATCCGCCCGACAGGTTTTCCTTCATTCCAGGCCAATGCCAATACCGTATCGCAATGGTCAAATGCCCGGTTCTTTTTCGGGTTAAAAAACGTCCAATCATCCATATAAATGGGCGGCACCCAGTTTTTGTGATTCATGTGAATCCGGGCAGGAAGATGAATGAAGATTTGCAGCTCTTTTCGCGAGCTGATCCGTTTAATTTCAATAGTCATCCGGTAAAAAATTAAAAGGCAAAAGATAATGGAAAAAAGTTTTTAAAATGAACGTAAATTCATTTTTATGTTTATAAAAAATCACTGTTGTCCGGCAAACTTCTTTTTAAAATATTTCAGGTTGAGATTTCTCTCTCGCCTGAGGCGAGACGAAATGACAATCAGTAATTTATGTTTTGGGAGGGGGTGGGTTTTCGGCGAAGCCGAAAACCCACCCCCTCCCAACTGCAAACATCATTAAAAGTCCGTCATTCCGCAGCGAAGCAAGGAATCTTTACAAAATTAACCGGACAGTACTAATAAAAAAATTACCACGAAAGAATAACAATCCTTCGTGGCAATTTTATACTAAGCTGCTTATCTTAAACCGAAATTCCCTGCATCACATTTCCACATCGGGTTCTTTTACTCCCGAAAACATTTGCAGCACTCCGTTGGCATGACGGTAATAATGGCCGCGCAAGTCTTTGGAATATTCATTCAAAATCTGGTTTCCCACTCCATTCAAATCGCCGCATTTATACAAGGCACGCCCCAGTATGAGTTCGCGCAGCGAATTGTTCCGTGTGCTCACATCGTTCTTATCGGGTGGAGTAAGCTTTTTAGCGGTTTGAATATCGGGCATCGAATGTCCGCGCATTCCGGCCATTTGCAGGAGTTTAAACAGCGGTTCAGCCGCTTTGCTGTCGGCAATGGTTTCGAAAGCAATGGCCACAGCCCTGAAGTGGGAGAAATGACTATCGGGCGTCAACATTTCGGCCAGCCGGATAATTGTCGGCAGGGTTTCCTTCCGTTTCGTGCGCCCGGCAGCAATAATCAAACTGTCGAGATAACTGATGCTCATCCCAAACTGACCCATTCCCCTGAAATTCCAACCTTCATCCCATTCGTCGTAACCATCGATGGCTTTCATCAATTCCTGCCAGCCGGTTGGGTCGCCCAACATACCCAGAATCCGTGCATAAACCAATTTATGCTCTTCATTTTGGGTGAAATGAAACTGGTCAGTCAGCGCTTCTACTCCTTTTTTCTGATCCCAAAGTAAAATCTCCAGTCCTTTCAATTCGTCAACCACAGTTTTGGCTGCTTCCTGTATTTTTTCGAAAGACGGTGGAAAATTATCAACATCGGTAACCACATGCCCGGGCAGGCTGCCAATTTTCACCAGTTCTTTCTGAAGCGATTTAATATCGACATACCTGATTTTCTGATTCTTTTCAGCGGCAATGGCTGCTGCCCAGCCTACGGCATAACCTTGGTTTTGAAGGCAAGGCTGCATCCGGATAACGGGCATGGCGTCGCGATGGGCACTGGCGCCCAGCCCGGTCACGGCAATCCCTTCCAGCCCACGCGGCAGTAATGCCCGGAAAGGAACAAATGCCAGAACATCTACGCCGCTGTGTTCAGGCGGTTTGAGCGAGAAAAACGGATCTTCGGTAAAACCATGAGTATCGAATGAACTTAAATGAGCAGAAATAGTATCGGGATAAGTTCGGCCATTGTAAACATCAAGTACCGAAACGGTAAAATCGCCGATCATCCGGCGACGTTCACGGGTCTGTGGAATCTTCCCAATGTCGTACTGTTCCTGAAATTTATCTTTGGCCACCACAAAAGCGCGCCAAACATCCAGCATATCAGAATCATTGATAAAAGTCCAGTCGGAGTTGTTGTAAAAATCGTTTGGATTTTTAAAAGGCAGCCCCGCTCCCTGTACGGCAACCGAAAGCCCGTCGGTATAACTGTAAGCCGCACCTGCTGCAATGGCAATATCGGCGCTGCCTGTTGAGTCGATAACCGTGTGTGCCAATACAACACCTTTTCCTTCGGGCGTAGCCACCACAATACCTTTTACCTGCCCGTTTTCGGTGTAGGCGCCAATGCCCATCACGCCAAACCAGATTTCACCACCGGCATTTCGGATTTCTTTTCTGAAATATTCTGTTTTCCAGTCGAAGACCCAATCGGCCAACGATCTCTTTTTCCGCGGATGATTGGGACCTCCCATATTTTGTACGGCTACATCCACAATATTGGTATAACCTTCGCGGTACCCGTGATAATATTTCCCGATCATCCCGGCGGTTCCCATTCCGCCCAGTACGTGCATGTAATCAAGCACCAGGGTTTTCGCCCCTTTCTGGGCTGCGCCGACACCGGCGGGGGCACCGGCTGTTCCGCCACCCATCACCACAACATCGTACTCGCCCAATACCGGCAGAACCGTTTCTTCAGCTGTTATTTCACTCAGGTTCAGTGATGGCCGTAATCCTTCCAGCAATTCGGCCACATCCCCGCCAACGATATTTTCAGATAATTTCCCTTTGACTTTTGGATTTCCGGCAATAGAAACTGCGCTGGCAATTATAGCTGCCTGTGTTCCGATGCGTTCGCCAATGCGAATCATTTTCCCGGGCTGGAGCAATGTTTCGGAGGCCTGTTCACTCAGATTGGCACTTCCGCTCAGTACAAAAAGATTTTCAATTTTTCGGGGCTGAAAAACTTTCAGGTTAATCTTTTCCAAATCGACATCCGCGTTGTTCCAGCGCTTTTGCCCTACCATTTTGTCGGGCGGATTTTGAAAAAGCAAGTCAGCCGACTCCACCTGATTGGCATCCCAAACCCGATCACGAAAAATCTGCTCGGCTTCGGAAAATGAAGCCCAGCTTCCGTCTTTCATTTCAATTTCGGTGGTGTATTCAATGGCCGTGTATTGAATGTCGGCTTTGGAGAACGAACTGTCGTCGGCATTTCCGGCCGAAGTCCAGTTAATTTTTATAGGTTCGGAATGTACTTTTGCAGAAAGTCCGGGCAAATCTTTAACATCGTTACCGGCTACTGTAAATTGGAAAGTTTGTTTTCCGGCTGGATAAACGCCAAATGCAGCTCCGGCCATTCGGGCTACCATGGCCCGGGGAGTGGCGTCGATGATGGTTTTTGCTACCACCGCCTGCCTGCCCGAACGGTTGGCCATCACTACCCCGGCGGGTTTCCCTGTTTCAGAAGTAAGAATATCCGTCACATAACATGAATATAAAAAGTCAATGTTATTATCGATCAGAGCGTTGTCGAGCGTTCGTTTAACATGCAACGGCGTGGGAAGCCCTTTCCCGAAAATGGTTTCGCCCAGTTCGGTGTTAGTAACAGATTGATCACTGGGCCATAACCGGTAGGTGCCACAAACATCTTCGCCAAGATAAGGTTCCTGTGCGGCAAGAAAAACTTTTGCACCAGTGCGCGAGGCTTCCACTGCTGCGGCAACGGCAGCCAGTGAACCGCCAATCACGACCACATCCACCTGGTAGGCAACCGGAATATTTCGTCCGGATTGGAAACCATATTTCATTTTATCCCTTGAAGCAGGACTATTAAATGCAAAAGCACCGGAAGCCAGCAGAAATGCTGAGCCCGCTGCCGAAGTTTTTATAAAATCACGACGTTTCATTTTTTTCGTTTTTTCAAATAAATAAAGAATCCCAGAAGAGCTGCAACCGATAGAAAAGCTCCAATTGAATAGGAAATTTCTTTCGAAAGTGAAAATCCTTCCGGCGCAAAAAGCAAATAGGTTGTAGTGACGGCAGTCATAAATACGGCCGGTATCAAAGTAATCCAGAAGAACTTTTTCTCACGGGCCAGATAAACCGTAATGGCCCACAATACAATCATGGCCAGCGTTTGGTTCGACCATGCGAAGTAACGCCACACCACGCTAAAATCGATTTGGGTGAGCAAAAATCCGATGACAAAAAGCGGAACGCTCACCATTAGCCGGTTTTTGATGGGTTCCTGTTTGTAATTTAAAAAGTCGGCAACAATCAGCCGCGCGCTGCGGAAAGCGGTGTCGCCCGAAGTGATGGGAGCCGCTACTACACCAAGCAAAGCCAGTAACCCGCCAAATTTGCCGAGTAACGAGTTCGAAATTTCGTTGACGATAAAAGCTGCATTTCCATTGTTGGCGTTCATCACTTCGTTCAGTTCGCGCACACCGCCGTAAAAACTCATGCCGATAGCCGCCCAGATGAGCGCCACAATCCCTTCGGAAATCATTGCCCCGTAAAACACGTGGCGCCCCAGTTTTTCGTTGGTCAGGCAGCGTGCCATCAACGGCGACTGGGTGGCATGGAAACCCGAAATGGCGCCACAGGCAATGGTAATAAACAACATCGGGAAAATGGGGAATTTTTCGGCATTGTCGTGATAGTTATGAATGTTGGCGATGTTCAGTTCGGGAATATGATACCCTTTTACGAACAAGGCGATAATTAACCCCACAGCCATAAACAGGAGGGCGAAACCAAAAAGAGGGTAAATCCTCCCGATAATTTTATCGATGGGGAGCATGGTTGCCAACACATAATAGAAGAAAACCACCCATACCCAGAAAGTCATGGAAAGCGATTCGGGAGACCGGCAAGAATTTTGGCTGGCCCCATAATAAAAACAGCGCCCACCAGCACCATCAGCACGACGGTAAAACCGCGCATAAACTGTTTGGTTCCGTTGCCCAGGTAAATCCCAACAATTTCGGTTATACTCAGCCCTTTATGTTTGATGGAAAGCATTCCTGAAAAATAGTCGTGGACGGCTCCGGCAAAAACGCATCCCAGCACGATCCAGAGAAAGGCCACTGGCCCCCACATGGCACCGGCAACAGCGCCAAAAATCGGTCCCAGCCCGGCAATATTCAGAAACTGGATCAAAAATACCCGCCACCAGGGAAGCGGGACATAATCTACACCGTCTTTCATAGAGATGGCAGGGGTTGCCCGGTTGGAATCCACATCGGCAAAACGTTCAACAAAACGGGAATAGAAAAGATATCCCAGTATCAGGATTATCAATCCGGCAGAAAAGGTTATCATCAGCTTTTGGTTTTATAAATTTTTAGGGTCTAAAGGTTAAAATTTGTTGACGGTTTTCCAAAGCATTTTTTAATTCATTGTATGGAATTTCCTGCACCGGGAGATTTTTGTCGATGGCCATACCTGCAGCTACAGCTGCCGATTGCCCCAAAATCATAAATACCGGCTCCATTCTGATTGAGCCAAAAGCAATGTGGCTGGACGAAACACAAACAGGAACCAGCAAATTGGTACACTCTTCTTTTTTAGGAACAACAGAACCGTAAGAAATCGAATATGGAGCAGGCGGACTGACACCGATATCGCCTTCGTTTTGAACGTAACCTTCAGGAGTAATGTAGCGCTGAACATTATGTGAATCCATGGCATAAGATCCCATCCCGACAGAACGGGGAACTTCGCGTTTCAACAGCACATCGTTTTCGGTGGTGACATATTCGCCAATCATCCGGCGGGCTTCACGGACATAAATCTGGTGCGGCCAGTGGCCGTTATCTTTGAATTCGTCTTTGGCCAGTCCCCAGGTTGCCATCCGGGTTCGAATATCATCGGGAACCCGCGGATCGTTGGCCACGAACCAAAGCAGTCCCATCTGGTAATCCTGATGTTCTTTAATGATTTCGCGGCGGCGTTCGTAACTGGCCTCCGGATAATCGTAATTCATCCCGATGTTGTCGCTGCTGAACGGGCCATGGTTGTTGGTATCGGTCTTTTTGTTAGGAATATCGTCGA
>CAZHKI010000102.1:0-10224 GCA_964533365.1 uncultured Maribellus sp.
GTCGGCATTTTTTACCGTACTCAGCCGGTGAGCTACTACTACCACGGTTTTACCTTTCGAAAATTCGTTCATGTTTTCCATAATCATTTTTTCGTTGTTGGCATCAAGAGCATTGGTGGCTTCGTCGAAAAACAAATATTCCGGATTTTTATAAATGGCACGGGCAATTAAAATACGCTGCTTTTGTCCCTGGCTTAATCCCACGCCTTCCTGCCCGATTTTCGTATTATAACTTAACGGCATCGCCTCGATAAAATCCTGTATGTTGGCCATTTTTACAGCATGGAGCAACTGTTGTTCGTCGATCTCTGACTCGCTGACCACGATGTTTCGCGCAATGCTGTCGGAAAAAATAAAACCGTCCTGCATGACTACGCCACATTTGTCCCGCCACATTTTGGGTGAATAATTGGCCAGACGAACATTCCCGATTTTAATATCGCCATCTACCGGAGGATAAAATCCAAGCAGTAATTTGATGAGCGTGGTTTTGCCGCTGCCACTCACCCCAACAATCGCCGTGGTTTTATTTTCGGGGATTTCGAGATTGATTTGATTTAGTACCCTGGGCGATCGCGGGCCTTCGTACTGAAAAACCAGGTTGGCAATGGAAATGGATTTATTTTCGGGAAGAGTTTTGATTTGGGCCACTAACGATTCCTCTTCGTCTTTTTTATCATGAATTTCGGCTAACCGTTCCAGGCTGATTTTGGCATCCTGGGCATGGTGCATAAAATTGACAAGCATTTTCAGCGGGCTGTTCAGTTGTCCTATTATATATTGTATAGCCAGCATCATCCCCAGGGTCAGTTCGCCATGAATAACAGCGGTTGCCGATACAATAATAATAAGTATGTTTTTGGTTTCGTTGATGAACACCGAACCGGCATCCTGGTACTGCTCGAGCGACAAGCTTTTTACGCTCACTTTAAACAAACCAGCCTGAACCCGCTCCCACTCCCAGCGTTTTTCCTTTTCGTAATTGTTCAGTTTAATCTCCTGCATCCCGTTTACGATCTGGATAAGTTTGCTTTGGTTTTCCGAAAGTTTGTTAAACCGCTTGTAATCGAGTTCCCGGCGCCGTTTCATAAACAAATAAACCCAAAGAAAATAAAGAGCTGAACCGATCACGAAAATGAAAAATATTTTCATGCTGTAAATGGCCAGTACGATGGCAAAAACCACCAGGTTAAACATCGAAAACAGGATGCCAATCGACTGGGCTGTCAGAAACCGTTCAATGCGCCCGTGGTCTTCAATGCGTTGCAGGATATCGCCAATCATTTTTGAATCGAAGAACCCGAGTGGCAGTTTCATCAGTTTGATCAGAAAATCGGAAATGATGGAAATATTAATGCGGGTGCTGATATGGAGCAAAATCCATGAGCGGATAAATTCGACCGACATCCGGCTGACAAACAAAACCATCTGGGCAATCAGCACAAGGTAGATGAACCCGATGTCCTGATTGTTAATCCCAATATCGACTACACTTTGGGTAAGAAAAGGTAAAATCAGTTGAATGACACTTCCTAATAAAAACCCCAGCAATAGCTGGACCACCAGTTTGCGGTAGGGTTTTAAATAGTTCAGCATGAACTTAAAACCCGTTCGCCGGGCTTTTTCGTCGGGTTCTTTGTAAAAATCGGGCGATGGCTGCAACAACAGGCAGATTCCCTTTTCCTCTCCATCTTTTACAGTGGAGAGCCAGTGTTCACTGAATTCATTTTCGGTGTACTCAATTCGGCCAAAAGCCGGGTCGGCCACAAAAACTTTTCCTTTTTTGAATTTGTAAACCACCACGAAATGGTTTTGCCCCCAGTGAACAATGCAAGGCAGCGGTGCTTCCTTTTTCAGTTGAGTGAAAGTAATTTTCACACCCATTGTTCGCAACCCTATCGCTTCGGCAGCATCGCTGATTCCAAGCAGAGAAACCCCTTCGCGGGTGATGTATGATTTTTCCCTGAGAAATTCAGTTGAAAAATGTTTCCCGTAATACCTGGCAACCATACGCAAACAACTGGGGCCGCAATCCATAGCATCGTATTGTTGAAAAAACGGGAACTTCGACATACTTTTGGTTTGATTCCGAAAGATAAGAAAATCTGATTATGTAATTTAATGAGGACTCTGAAAATAATCCACAAAGTTTTCAGTCATTAAAAATACCCCGGTGTATTAAGCCCGAATCCTGTTCATTACCCAAAACCGCTGCTGAGTTCCTGTTTCTTTTTTGCAAGAAGGAGAATCACGGGGAAATTTCTTATTTCTTAACTAAGAAAAACTGAGCCAAAAGCAACTCGGCCATGAATCCGGATTTTTTTAAGATATTTGTATGGCTTTCAATTTTGTCTTATATGAATAAAGGAACATAATTGCAGGAATACTGTTGTAATGAAAAATTGTAAAAATGAAATGCATCGTAATTAAAAAGCCGCAGGAACAAAGCAACATTATTGAGTTTATTAATACAGTTCCTTATCTGGAACTGGTTACCACCTGTACGACAGTATTCGAAGCCTATGAAATATTGCAGTCGAAAAAGATTGACCTTATTTTTCTGGACACCGACCTCCCCAAAGTTTCAGGTGTCGATTTTATCAAGAGTCTAGATAACAAACCTCCTTTTATTTTTCTATCTTCCAATGCGAACCTGGCCATCGAAGGATTTAACCTGAATGCGATCGATTTTTTACTAAAGCCCTTCACGCTCGACCGTTTCCTCAGAGCAGCCAACAAAGCGCTGTTGTACCATTCATTCAAAGATAAGAAAATTCATCCTGAAAGGGAAAATGGGGAGAGCAGCAGCAGCCAACCTAACGATTTTGTAATGGTAAAAACCGACTACCAGACCATCATTATCAAGCTGGATAACATTCTTTATATTGAAGGGTTAAAAGACTATATTAAAATATTTACCACACAGAACCCCAAACCAATTATTACCCTGAATTCACTGAAAAAATTACAGCAAAATCTACCTCACGACAAATTTTCGCGTATCCATAAATCATACATTGTCGGGTTGGAACACATCAAGGCGATCAATAAAACACAAGTAGTGATCAACGATAAATATATCCCGATAGGCGAAAGCTACAAAAATATTTTTATGAGCAAAATGGAGGAATTAAGAATCTGACCGGCTAATCGAACTTCCTTTTCAGGAATGCGACTTCGTTCAGGTTAAAGCCCAACTGAATCAGCAGGTAATTTTCACGAATAAGCCGGTTTCTGATAGTCCCGTTTGTTCCAATTACAATACTCCAGTCAAAATTTGAGATACGTCCCGGCAGTGGAACTCCCGCCCCAAAGCTGATACTTTTATCTTCAATAACTTGACTGCCAAAACTTAGATACGAAGACTGATAATTCAATCCGACCCTGTAAATCCAGTTTTTATACGACTTGTTTATTGCCCGGTATTCCCACGGTCTGAATTCAGCCCCCAGTGAAAAACGGTGAGCGTCTTCGAAGTCATTAAACTGAGTGGTGTAACTTACTTTCGACCATTCCTGGAAACCGTAGTCGAATAAAATTTGATATTTATCAGCGTTTTTAATCCCCAGCCCAACGCCCCAGTTCATGGGTATCTCAAGATAATCAGTATCGTACGATTCGCCTTGTATTAACTTGAAACTTGAATTATATACATTCAGGATATGTTTCGATTTCAGGTTTTGTTCGTTGCTAAAAATAGCTCCAAGCGAAAACTCAATTTTTTTAACCGAGAAAGTATATTGCATCCCGTAATCGAAATAAAAACTCTTCAGAAAATCCTGACGGACTATCTGTAATTGTGGGCTCACATCGGTTTGCTGAATATTTTCCTCCTGAATGAGCGGGCCAAATAAATATGATGCATTCAAACCCAGCGATAAATGTTTCCCGATATTAATGGCATTGGAAAAATAGAACTGGCTGATTCCCCCGCTTCCATTGTATAACGAAATGTATTTTGAATTCAATCCTTCAATATAATTATCTTTTGCTACTGAATAGCCAACGCTACTGAAGGGGACGATCCCAATTGAGCCGGCCATCCAGGGAGTATAACGAAATCCGAGTGCCAGATAACTGAAATTACCGGTGTATCCCGATTGTGATTTTCCTGAAGATGCCAGGTCGTATAGTTTGCCTTGGATCCCAAATTCTGAGATGATACGAAAACTGTCGATGCCGGTATAGGAAGCAGGATTTACATTGTTCAAGCTTCCTCCCGAACGAAGGGCTATACCGGCGCCTCCCATGGCCTGACTTCGTCCAAAGCCTTTGTGCTGAAGTTCACCCGCTCCGAAAATTGAATAAGGAGAAACGGTATTCTGGCTGCTGGCAAAATATCCGGAAAATATGAAAAGTAAAACTATAATTCGTTTCATGATATGCTGAATCTTCGTTGTCAAACCTTGGGTTAAATTTTTTCTATTCATAAAAAACAAAATATAGATTTAACACAGGCCTGTAGGTTGCACGGGCGTCGAGTACCAGCCGCTCAAGCGAACCCTGCAAAGTGGTACTGGACATCGTAATGACCAATCCATTATTGGGATCAAAGTAACCGTCGCTAAGTTCATCGTTTAAATAACTGGTAATATCAAACCGGTAATAGGTGTTTTCGTTGTATTGTTTATCAAAAAAGAGCTCGGAAGTCAAATTGTTTCCTTCGCTATCCTGCAACACCGAAACCAGCCTATTATATTTATCGGTGGTGTACAAATTTAATACTTCAGGAAAAGGTATCTGGGAATAACTATTGGGAAACGGGCGTAATAAAAGCTCGGCTTTATAAAAGAATCCGCGGCTACCCATTTCCATCACTTTTTCAAGTCCTGTAAAATCAAGGCGGGCTACAATTCCTGCACCTGATTGGATAAATGCCTTATCACCCATGTTTTTTGAAGATATATCCTCACTTTGTGTTTTCAGGTTTTCAACCAGTGTTCCTGTCCTGTCGAAATTAAAATTGTTGTAAAATATTCCCGATGCATACAACGGCCATTTATGCCTTACCTCTACTTTTTCTTCTTTTACATAATGGGTGTGCAGGACAACATTAACCGAAGTATCGGCTGTTTGAAAGCCAAGAACTGAGGTATTCCCTTCGCCGCCAACCAAAACAATCCCTTTGAAATATTTCAGGAATTTTTCGTTATCAGTAAGCTCTTCGGGCCCATATTCAAGCATTTTCATAAAATCCTGGCCCAGTTTATCGTCGAGCCTGATTTCGATGCTGTCTTTAAAATTAGGCTTTGGTATAAAGGTAAGCGAACCAATTGGATTCGGGTCGTAAGGAATTTTCGTAGTATTATACATGTAAGAATCATCTGGTTTCTCAATATCCTGCGAAACCCGGTGAACGTGGATGGTTTGCGGCTTAAGTGTATCGCCGTACGAAAATTTGGCATAACGTAAAACCAATGTTAACGAATCAAAAACTGATTTTTCTTCCAATTCTGTTGATGTTGGAACTGTCAATTGAAAATAACCCCTAACATCAGTTTTACCAAAAAATTCATCAGTATATTTCCCTACCAGCAAATTTGCCGGATTTGATGTTGCAATGGAATCAATCAACATGGTTGACAGTTTCAGGGAGAAAGTATCAATCAGTGCGATGGAAGTTTGTGGCTTAATAAAATTGTCACCAATGGTCACCGATGGTAAATCACTCTCATCCGAACAGGAAAATACAGCGATAAGTGGAATAATTAAAAAAAGAAGGATTTTTCTATCCATTTGATTTCTCTATAAATTGTTTTCTGTAATTTTTTGGTTAAATATCGATATTTCAACCAATATAACAACGATTAAAATTAAAAACCGAACATATTTTTAACATTGAAATGTATTTCATTATTCATGGCTCTTCCACAATATTTTGAAATGATTTTCAAAGCATCAAAAAAAGATAAGAAAAGCTTAAAAGGAAAGAAATATATACGAACAATTATTTTTTATCGATGAATACCATCAATGGGCTTCTTTTAATCTTTTTTAACGGGAAAATATGGGTATAATATTTAATTCATAACAAAAATCGATATATATTATTTTTTAATCTATCTTTGTCTGCTATTTGTCTAAATTCCTTTTTTCTGACTTTTCTGACGCATAGGTTTGCGTTTGGATTCCACAGAAAAACAGAAAAGGAAACCATGTAAAAAATATATAATAAAAGGTCATGAAAATGAAAAGTAACTTTCTCTTTTTAATGCTGTTTTCTTTATCAATTCTGATTGTATCATGCGATAAAAATGATGATGATGATGAATTGTATGGCAACTGGACAGAACTTTCTGATTTTGATGGAATTCCCAGAGGAGATGCCGTCGGGTTTGTAATCGATTCAAAAGCTTATATAGGTACCGGATATGATGGGAAAGACCGGTTAAAAGATTTTTGGCAATACGATCCTGCTATAAATGCATGGACACAAAAAGCCGATTTTCCGGGAACAGCCAGAAATGGCGCTATTGGAATGGCTATTGAAAATAAAGGTTATATTGGAACCGGTTACAACGGCGATGTAAAAATGAATGATTTCTGGCAATATGACCCTTCATCCAATACCTGGACACAAAAAGCCGATTTTACCGGGACTGCAAGATATGGTGCCATCAGCTTTTCAATTGGAAACAAGGGATACGTAGGAACTGGTTATGACGACAACTACCTGAAAGATTTTTATGCTTATTCTCCTTCTACTGATTCATGGGAAAAAATTGTCAGTATTGGTGGTTCCAAAAGACGTGATGCAGCAGCTTTTGTAATTGGGAACAAAGCATACGTTGTTTCAGGACTCGATAACGGAACATACCTGAACGACGTCTGGGAATTCGATGCTTCATCAGGACTTTGGGCTGAAAAACGGAAAATTACAAATTACACCGACGAAAAATTTGACAATGAATACACTTCCATTTCCCGGATGAACCACGTTGCTTTCACCGTTAACGGGAAAGGATATATTGCCTGCGGAAGTACTGGTTCTTTGGTTAATACGGTATGGGAATACGATTCGCAGAATGATTTGTGGCAGGAAAGAACTTCATTTGAGGGGTCGGCAAGGACTGAAGCTGTCGGGTTTGCTATCGGATCGAAAGGCTATGTAACAACAGGCAGAAGTTCAAGTTATTACTTCGACGACATCTGGAGTTTTGATCCGACGGTTGAATACGATGAACGTTACTAAGCGAACGATATATCTGTCAATTCTCATTCTTTCGGTAACAATTTTTTTGCTGTTGCTGGTAAAACCCCAGGCAATAAAAAAGAATAACACAGAAGTTCTCTATACGATTGAAACATTTAAAACCGACACCGGTGGATGGGGTTACATCATTATGCTGGATGGTAAAGTTTTCATCAAACAGGATGTGATCCCGGCTGTTCAACTGGCAATTCCTTTCCGTTCAGAAAACGAAGCCCGTAGAACTGCAGAAATGGTTGTAAAAAAGTTGAACTCAAAAAAAATTCCATCCATTAGTATTGAAGAACTTGACAGTTTATCGATAAAAATTACTCCGGGAGAATAGTAAACTCCGTAAAGAATAAAAAACACAGGCCTTTTTCATCAAAGGGCCTGTGTTTTTTTTACCGGTTATTTATTTCCTGATAATAATGGTTTCCTTATCAGAATTCCAGGCCGAAAAATAGCCCAGTGCGCCGTTCGAAAAAATAGGAACCGGATTTGCCGGGGCTGCCGAAACCGGATTTACAGAAATCAGCTCCTCGAGGGAGTTAAAATAGTCATAGGCGCCTTTATCAAGTGACAGTAATTCATAACAAACGGTATCACCTTTTTCAAATGTCTTACTACGAATCCTGAGTTGAACAAACTGTCCGTTTATCGTTTCATCATCAAAAAAGATATAATCGCCGGGGCCATTTTGCAGCTTCCCGTTAACGTGGATTTTCAACCGGTAATAGTTGGCTATTTCAGCCGGATCGTGATAATACAGGTTTACATTGTACCCTTTGTCCAAAACGGTAAAACCATCGTTGTATACAATTGCCAGTGAATCGATTCTTACCATAGGATTCAGAGTCGATTCGGCCATATAAATTTCATTTTCATACTCCACCGTAATGGTATATTTCGTTCCAGACGAAAACAAACCATCGTGAAGCCGGTAGAATCCGTCACTATCTTCGGTCAGTTGATATTTTTCCCCGTATTGATTTTTCAGACAAACAACAGCATCCGTAACATTCGTAATGGGTTCTGTCTCGAAATAACTTACAGTTTTCGACAATTTAACTTCGGCTATTTGCAGTGTACCGGACAAATTGGCTTCAATCACCAATTTCGGGACTGCTTTGTTCAAATCAACGTCAATCACTTTTTCGCAACCACCCAGCAAAAACAAAAAAAATGCTACGATGTTTATTATTCTTTTCATTTTTCACAATTCATTCAGCCAACTATATATCAATTTCTAAAATTTAAAATGGTAACTGACCGACGGTATAATTTTAAACAACGACACCTGAACAGCCTCAGTTTCACCCGGGTTCTTTTCACTTTCACGAAAATCGATGTAAAAGGCATTTTCGCGGGCATAAGCATTGTAAACCGAAAAATTCCAGCTTGATTCAAATTTTTCGGTTTTTTTTCGTTGCCAGGTCAGCCCTATATCGAGGCGGTGATAATTGGGCATCCGGTAGCCGTTTCGTTCGGTGTAATAACCGATAGTTTGTCCATCGATTTCATACTTCCCGCTGGGAAAGGTTACTGCATTTCCGGTATAAAATACCCAGGTTGCCGAAAGTTTCAGCTTTTTCCCCGCATCGAACATTCCAACCACCGATATGTCATGAGTACGATCCTGCCGGGCTGGAAAAGGATTTCCATCGTTTATCCCATCGAACTGGCGCATGGTTTTTGCCCACGTATAGCTCAGCCATCCGTTAAGCCTCCCATAATTTCTTTTCAGCAGTAATTCTGCGCCATAAGCCCATCCGCGGCCAAAAACCAGTTCGGCTTCAACCGTCGAATTAAAAACCAGTTCTGCACTGTTTTTATATTCAATTTGATTTTTCAGACCTTTGTAGTACACTTCCAGCGACGATTCGAATTCATTGTCCTTAAAATTCCGAAAATAGCCCAGCGAAACCTGGTCAGAAATCTGGGGTTTTACATTATTACTGCTGGGAAGCCACAAATCAGTGGGCGCCGAAGTGGTTGAATTCGACAAGAGGTGCAGAAACTGGTATATCCGGTTGTACGAAGCTTTTATCGAACTTTTTTGGTTTAACAGATAGTTGGCGCCCAAACGGGGTTCAAGTCCTCCCTGTGTCTTCACCCATTCAAAATCTTCTTTCCGGATAGTTTCTTTTAACTCTCCGTTTTCGTTGAATTCGTAAAATTCGCCGGGCCCGATATTGCTGAAGAGAGCCAGCCGGAAACCGTAATACAACTTCAGCCTTTCTGAAATATTCTGATAATTGGAAACATAGGCAGCCCACTCCAGCGCTTTTCGTTCCGATATCTCTTTTGGATTATACATCGAACCCGATTCAACCGAGAATTCACCGGGAAGTATTTGATGAGAAATAATATTCCCTCCATATTTCAGCGTGTTATGCGCGTTGGCATACCACGTGAAATCCTGTTTCAGGTTCCAGTCATTGATTTCAGAGCGGATTGCTACATTATAATCATCCATAATTTGAATTTCATATGAATAATTGCTGGCAATGAGCGAAGTATTTGAAAACAGTTTTGCCCCAAAGTTGTGGTTCCAGCGCAAAGTCGCAGTTTTATTACCCCAGTCGAAACCAAATTCGTCGGAAAACTTAAAATTGTCACGTCCGAAATATCCGGAAATAAACACACGGTTGTTCTCGTTGATTTTCCAGTTGCCTTTCAGATTTAAATCATAAAAATAGAGTTGGGTACTGTTCAGATCCTCATCGCCCGAAAACGCAAGGAACATGTCGGCATAAGTTCTTCGTCCGCTAACCATAAACGAACTTTTATCGTGTACAACAGGGCCTTCTAATGTTATGGCCGACGAAATCAAACCCACATTTCCGTTACAGCCGAAATCTTTCAGGTTCCCCTCCTTCATTTTTATGTCGAAAACCGATGAAGCCCGTCCACCATATTCAGCCGGAACAGATCCTTTCAACAGGCTGGCATCTTTTAATGCCCCCGAATTGAACACCGAGAAAAAGCCAAGCAAATGCGATGCATTATAAACCGGGGCTTCGTCGAGTAAA
>CAZHKI010000103.1:0-10139 GCA_964533365.1 uncultured Maribellus sp.
GGTTTCCGGTGCCTACCGTTCCCGAAAGAGCAGTCGTCAGCGCCTGAAAGTGGGAAGTGTCGCCCACATCGCCTTCCTTGTCAAATTTGCCGCGTACAATGCGCAACGCATATTTCATGTACCGGAACTGCGGAAATTTCAGATAAATGGTAAAAAAGATACCCGTACCCAGTAAAAGAAACACAAACCATTGGGAACCTCCAATATGATTGTCAATGATGGAAAGAATGTCGTTTAATTTGTTCACGTTGCGTATTTTGAAAATTCGTTTCTAAAAATCTCAGCGTTTCTTCCGGTAATATTCATGTTTCCCGGCTGGGAAAAGAACAGGAAAATACGATTTGGTTTTTTTATGAAGGCTAAAAATAGCATTCTCTTTCAATTTTGAAAAATGAAAACAGGTTCAATTCGGGTGGTAACATAAAAGTATTCCGGACATGATTGGAGTTTGCTGAAATTTTCTTTGTGGATATTTTATATTTCAAAGCTGAAAATGTGTGTTTTATATTGGTAGAAAATTATACTTTTGCTGAAACGCTGAAAGCGGAAATTAGTATAAGATTTTTTACCATTAAAAGAATAAAACCATGTTGCCAAGATTCTTATTAGCCGACAATTCGCTCGAAACACCGGAAACCATTTTTGTAGTGCATACCGAAAATCCACGGTTTATTGTTGAAGCCGACATCGACGATTTTTGGAGTAACCAGCACATTCACTGGATTGACGGGGAGCCCGGTGACGAAGAACTGATTGCCCAGTTGGTGGAAGAAGCAGAAGAGTTTCTTGAAAAAGAATTTGAGAACGAAGAGTTTCTTGACGAATCCGACGACGAAGAGTAGCCGTGAAAACCGAAATTAAACCCAATAAACTGTATCGTTCGCGCAACAGGGTTTTGGGAGGTGTATTGGCTGGATTTGCCGAATACATCAAAGCCGATGTTTCCATCATCCGGATTGCTTATGTTTTATTGTCCATTCTTTCGGCAGCTTTTCCCGGAATGCTGGTTTACATTATTTGCTGGATCGTAATACCCGAAAAACCGGCTGATTAACTTTGGCTCAGGTTTTTCATCGATAACTGGATTCGTTTTCGGGCGACATCGACTTCCTTCACCCTCACTTTTACGTGCTGGTGAAGTTTCACCACTTCGTTCGGGTCAGAAATAAACCGGTCGGCCAGTTCTGAAACATGCACCAACCCCGACTGTTTTACGCCAATATCCACAAAAGCGCCGAATTGGGTGATGTTGTTCACAATTCCTGGAAGCTCCATTCCTTCGCGTAAATCATTGATCGAGTATATTCCCTCGGCAAACTCAAATACCTTAATGGTCTTGCGCGGGTCGCGGCCGGGTTTCAGCAGTTCGTTTTTTATATCCTGTAATGTTGGCAGTCCCACTTCGCCGGTTGCATATTTTTGAAGCTCGATTTTCGAAACCAGTGGTTCGTTGCAGATCAAATCTTTGATTTCGCAGTTCAGGTCGTGTGCCATTTTTGCCACAATCTTGTATGATTCGGGATGGACAGCCGAATTGTCAAGGGCATTTTTCCCGTCAGGGATACGCAAAAAACCAGCGGCCTGTTCATAGGTTTTGGCGCCCATTCGCGGAACTTTTTTCAGTTCTTCGCGCGATGGAAAAGCGCCGTTTTCTTTCCGGTATTCCACAATGTTTTGTGCTAATTGTGGGCCCAGGCCCGAAACATAGGTGAGCAGGTGCTGGCTGGCGGTGTTGACATTCACGCCCACCGAGTTCACTCCCAATTCCACCACCGAGTCGAGGCTGCTTTTCAGTTTTTTCTGATCCACATCGTGCTGATACTGGCCCACGCCAATACTTTTCGGATCGATTTTTACCAACTCGGCCAGCGGGTCCATCAGCCGCCGCCCGATTGAAACCGCCCCGCGGACGGTCACGTCGTACTGCGGGAATTCCTGGCGCGCCACGGTAGAAGCCGAATACACCGAAGCGCCGTCTTCGCTCACCACATATACGCGCAGTTCACGGTCGAAGTGCAGCCGCTTGATAAAACTTTCGGTTTCGCGGCTGGCTGTGCCGTTGCCAATGGCAATGGCCTCAATTTTATACATTTCCACCATCGAAGTGATTTTTTTTGCCGACATTTTAGTTTCTTCCTGTGGCTTATGTGGGTAAATGGTTTCGTTGTGCAGCAGGGTTCCCTGTTCGTCCAGACAAACAATTTTACACCCGGTACGGTAGCCGGGATCGATGGCCAGTGTGCGTTTTTGTCCTAACGGCGGGGCAAGCAGCAGTTGCCGCAGATTTTCGGCAAAAACGCGGATAGCTTCTTCATCGGCTTTTTCTTTCGAAAGGTTGGCAAATTCAGTTTCAATCGATGGTTCAATCAACCGTTTGAAACTGTCTTTTACGGCCACCGCCACCTGTTGTGAGCATTCTGTGTTTCCTGTTACAAAAAAGCGTTCCAGGTTTTCCAAAACCCGGCCTTCATCGGGAGTGATGGAAACGCGCAAAAATCCTTCATTCTCACCGCGGCGCATGGCCAGCAACCGGTGCGACGGGCATTTTTTCAACGGTTCGTTCCAGTCGAAATAATCGCGGTATTTGGCGGCTTCCTCTTCTTTTCCTTTGATTACCTTGGAAGAAATTACTGCTCCTAAATCAAATCCGCGGCGAACGATATTCCGGGCCTTTTCATTTTCACTGATCCATTCGGCAATGATATCGCGTGCGCCGGCCAGTGCTTCGTCAACGGTTTCCACCTGATCGTTCAGAAACGTAAGGGCCCTTGTTTCAAGGCTTCGTTCCATCTGTTTCATGATGATTTTTGCCAGCGGCTCCAGCCCTTTTTCGCGGGCAATGGTGGCTTTTGTACGGCGTTTGGGTTTGTATGGCAGGTAAATATCTTCCAGTTCAACGGCATCGAAACAGTTCTCAATCCGCGACTTTAACTCAGGCGTAAGTTTTTCCTGTTCGTCGATGGTTTTTAAAACCGTTTCCTTTCGTTTTTCAAGCTCGGTGAATTTTTCTTTCAGCTCTTTAATCTGTAAAACCTGGACCTCGTCGAGGCTGCCGGTGCGCTCTTTCCGGTAGCGCGAAATAAAGGGAACAGTGGCACCTTCATTCAGCAGTGCGATTGTATTTGAAACCTGGTTTTCCTTGATGCCAAGGTTTTGCGAAATGATCTGAGTTATTTTTATATTCATTTTTTACCGTTTCGGAACACAAAGGTAAAAAAAGAAATCGGGTTGGCAGATTGTTGAAATGAAACTGCATTGAGAAGCACGGTTGCATTGAATGAAGTATATTCAAACTTTTTGATGTGTTCTTTTATGATTCAACTTTAAACCTTATTTTTGCAACTCATTTTGAAAAGAGTATAAACGTATGTTTGAGAATTTAAGCGACAAGCTGGAACGGTCATTTAAACTGCTGAAAGGGCAGGGAACCATTACCGAAATTAACGTGGCGGAAACGCTGAAAGATATTCGCCGGGCATTGCTCGACGCCGACGTAAACTTTAAAATTGACAAAAAATTTACCGACGACGTCAAGGAGAAAGCGTTAGGGCAACAGGTTTTAACAGCCGTTAAACCCGGCCAGTTGATGGTGAAAATCGTGAAAGACGAGTTGGCCATGCTGATGGGCGGTAAATTTACCGACATCAACCTGAAAGGGAAACCGGCAGTTATCCTGATGTCGGGATTGCAGGGATCGGGGAAAACCACGTTCTCGGGTAAACTGGCCAACATGCTGAAAAGCAAAAAAGGCCGCCATCCATTGCTGGTTGCCGGCGACGTGTACCGTCCGGCAGCTATTGAACAGTTAAAGATTCTTGGCGGACAAATTAACGTTCCGGTTTATACCGAGGAGGGGAACATGGACCCGGTGAAAATTGCCATGAACGCCATTAAGGAAGCCAAAGCCAAAGGAAACGACATTGTTATTATCGATACTGCCGGCCGTTTGGCCATCGACGAGCAGATGATGAACGAGATTGCCGCCATTAAAAAGGCAGTGAATCCCGATGAAATTTTGTTTGTCGTCGATTCGATGACCGGGCAGGACGCCGTTAACACGGCCAAGGAATTTAACGATCGCCTCGATTTCGACGGGGTGGTTTTAACGAAGCTCGACGGTGATACCCGCGGCGGGGCTGCACTTTCCATTCGTGCCGTGGTTGAGAAACCCATCAAATTTGTAGGAACCGGCGAAAAAGTGGATGCCATCGATGTTTTTCACCCCGAACGTATGGCCGACCGTATTCTCGGCATGGGCGATATTGTTTCGCTGGTTGAAAAAGCACAGGAACAGTTCGACGCCGAAGAAGCCCAGCGGCTGCAGAAAAAGCTCGCCAAAAATACGTTCAACTTCAACGACTTCCTGAAACAAATCAACCAGATCAAAAAAATGGGGAACCTGAAAGATGTGGTTTCCATGATTCCGGGAATGGGGAAAGCGATGAAGGACATGGATTTCGACGACGACGCGTTTAAACACATCGAGGCCATTATTTTTTCGATGACCAACGAGGAGCGCGAAGATCCTTCGGTGATTAACGGCAGCCGCCGGAAACGCATTGCCAGCGGTTCGGGTACCGACGTGCAGGAAGTGAACCGGTTGCTGAAACAATTTATCGAAACCCGCAAAATGATGAAAATGGTTTCGCAGGGTAAAAACATGCAGCGGATGATGGGCAGCATGCAGCAACAAGGAAGAAGATACTAGTTGGCAGTATTCAGTCTCAGTAAACAGTAATTTGAAATTCTGAAAACGAAATACAAATGATATTAATTGACGGGAAGAAGATTTCGGGAGACATCAAGCAGGAGATTGCAGGTGAGGTAAAAAAGATTGTTGACGGTGGAGGAAAACAGCCCCACCTGGCAGCCATTCTGGTTGGTCACGACGGCGGAAGCGAATCGTACGTTGCCTATAAAATTAAAGACTGCGCCGAAGTCGGTTTCAAATCGACCCTGATCCGTTTCGAAGAACACGTTACCGAGGAGGAACTGTTGGGCAAAATTGAAGAGCTGAACCACGATGACGATTTGGATGGATTTATTGTTCAGCTTCCGCTGCCGAAACACATTTCGGAACAAAAGGTAATTGAAGCCATCGATCCCCGTAAAGATGTGGATGGATTTCATCCTGTGAATGTTGGGCGCATGGTAATTGGACTACCGTCGTTTGTTTCGGCAACTCCGTTTGGAATTGTGGAACTGTTGAAACGTTATAAAGTGGAAACCAGCGGTAAAAATTGCGTGGTTTTAGGTCGCAGTAACATTGTTGGCCGCCCACTGAGCGTATTGATGTCGCAAAAAGAGATGAACTGCACGGTAACTGTGGCACACAGCCGCACCAAAAACCTGGAGGAAGTTTGCCGGAATGCCGATATTTTGATTGCCGCCATCGGCGTGCCCGAATTTGTGAAAGGGAACATGGTGAAAGAGGGCGCCGTGGTTATCGACGTAGGCACCACCCGCGTTCCTTCCACCGAAACCAAATCAGGCTTCAAACTTAAAGGCGATGTGCTTTTCGATGAGGTGGCCCCGAAATGTGCATTCATTACCCCGGTGCCGGGTGGCGTTGGCCCGATGACCCGCGTTTCGCTGTTACATAATACATTACTTTCTGCCAAGAGATTGATTTACCGTTAAATATTTGTCTTTCTGTTATTTTTTGTTTCGGTTAATCTTTTACTAAACAGCATGTTTCTTAGAATTATAAATTTATTTTTCTATTTTTGAAATGCTAACTTGAAAAACTGAAGATTACAAAGATGGAAAACGTTGACAGTAAGGATGGAATCAAAAGCCAGGACAGTAAATTCAGGCAGGAAATTTATTCGAAGGTGGTCAGGGCAGGGAAACGTACTTATTTTTTTGATGTGAAAAGCACCCGGAATGATGAGTATTATTTAACGATAACCGAAAGTAAAAAACGGTATTCCGATAACGGAAGAATGGAATACGAAAAACATAAAATATTCCTGTACCGCGAGGATTTTGATAAATTTACCGGGTGTTTGCAGGAGATTGTTGATTTCATTGATAAAAACCAACCCGAAATAATGATATCCGAAAGAGCAGAAGAAGTGGCGGTTGAAGAGGAAGCCGGCGCTGATTATACCAACGTTGAATTTGAAGAAATTTAAGCTCCCTGTTGTTTTCCGGTTTATTCAACCCATTCGCTTAATTCCAGCCAGCGAAGTTCCTTATTATCGAGTTGCTCCCTGATGGATTCCAAATCATGCGATTTTTGAAACAGTTCGTCATGCGGTAGTGTCCCCGAGTTTAACAGTTTTTCCAACTCATTTTTTTGTTTTTCCAGTTCCGAAATTTCAGACCCCAATTGTTCAAATTCGCGTTTTTCGTTGAACGATAACTTCTTCTTTTCAGGTTTCGGAAGGTTCTGTTGTTCTTCGGTTTTTTTCTTTGGCTCAGTTTCGGTTTTTGTCTTTTCTTTTGCCTGAAGTTTTTCTTTGTCTTCCAGTATTTTATTTCTGTAAATGGTATAATTTCCGGGGAAATCGCTCACCATTCCTTCGCCTTCAAACACGAACAGATGATCCACCACTTTATCCATAAAAAACCGATCGTGCGATACCAGCACCACACACCCTTCAAACGATTGCAGGTATTCTTCCAGCACATTCAGTGTCATGATGTCGAGGTCGTTGGTTGGCTCGTCGAGGATCAGGAAATTCGGGTTTTGCATCAGCACAGTACAGAGGTAAAGCCTGCGCTGCTCGCCACCGCTTAGTTTTTCAATGTAATTGTACTGCGTGTCGGGCGGGAAAAGAAACCGTGTTAGCATTTGTGAGGCGCTCATTTTCGTGCCGTCTTCAAAATAGATAAATTCCGCGATTTTATTCATGGCATCAATAACCCGTTCGCGGGGATCAAAACGGATGCCTTCCTGGCGGTAGTACCCAAATTTGATGGTTGTCCCAATTTCAATTTTCCCCGAGTTGGGTTGAATGGCCTGGGTGATGATGTTTAGGAATGTTGATTTTCCAGTGCCGTTGTTTCCCACAATCCCCACTTTTTCGAACCGCGAAAACTTGTAACTGAAATTTTTGATCAGTGTTACTCCGGGGTACGATTTGGAAATGTTTTCGAGTTCGACGATTTTTTTACCGAGCCGGGCCGATTTGACATTCAGTTTCACCTGGTCGGTGTTGAAATTCTGGGAAGCTTTTTCTTTCAGATCGTAAAACGAATCGATGCGGTATTTGGCTTTGTGGCTCCGTGCTTTGGGCATCCGTCGCATCCAGTCCAGTTCGGTGCGCAGCAGGTTTTTTGCTTTACTTACCGTGGCCTGCTGCATTTCAATCCGTTCAGCCCTTTTCTCCAGAAAATAGCTGTAATTGCCCTGGTATCGGTAAATCTGGTTGTCTTCCATTTCGATGATTTCGTTGCACACCCGGTCGAGAAAATACCGGTCGTGGGTGACCATCAACAAGGTGGATTTTGATTTTTCAAGGTACGACTCCAGCCATTCAATCATCTCTAAATCCAGATGGTTGGTGGGTTCATCAAGAATCAGCAAGTCGGGTTTGTTAATCAGGACTTTTGCCAGTGAGAGGCGTTTTTGCTGTCCCCCTGAAAGTTCTTCCACCTTTTGTTCCAGAAGGTTTATTTTGAGTTGGGTAAGTATTTGCTTGATTTCAAATTCCATGTCCCAGGCATTCAACTCGTCCATTTTTGCTGAAATTTCAGCAATATGTTGTTGATTGTTGCGGGCAATGGCCAGTTCAAACTCTCTGACGGTTTTTAATTTGATATTATCGGAAGTAAAAATTTCTTCCAAAACGGTATGGGCCGGATTCAGGTTCGGTATTTGTTCGAAATACCCGATTTGTATGTCGTTGGTCAGGGTAATGAGTCCCGAATCCGGGGAGTCTTTCCCCGATAGCAGGTTCAGGAGCGTTGATTTTCCAGTCCCGTTTTTTGCAATTAATGCCACTTTTTGTCCTTCAAAAACGGTAAATGAGATATTATCGAAAAGTAAGTTCTCTCCCCAGCGTTTCGAAAGATTTTCGGCTTGTATATATGGTTTCATGCAAATATTTTTGACAAAAATAGAAAATGAATTGAACCTGAAGCCTTGTTTTTTACATCCTTCGTCCGGAAAGTAAAAAAGCCGGTCAACACCGGCTTTTTACGTCTGTTTAATTTGCTAACTTAAAACCATTTCTATAAAAAGGGGAGAAATGGAAGGTTAGAATCTCTGCTTATAGGACATAAAAAATTGTTTTTTGTTACACCCCGTTCATGAAAAATTCAGTTACTTTTGAAAAAAACGGCACGATGCAGAAGAAAAAATTATTTGAATATGTGATTGGATATTTTGAAAATGCAATGCCTGTTGCTGAGACAGAGCTGGAATATAAAAATCCGTTTGATTTGATTGTGGCGGTGATTTTGTCGGCACAATGTACCGACAAACGGGTTAACCAGATTACCCCGGAACTGCTGAAACGGTTTCCTACCCCGCAGAAAATGGCTGAAGCCGAACCGTCCGAAGTTTTTGATTACATCAAAAGCTGTTCGTATCCCAACAACAAAGCCAAACATCTGGTTGGCATGGCGCAAAAACTGGTGGAACTGTTTCATGGCGAAGTACCCGGCGATGTGGACGATTTACAGAAATTGCCCGGTGTTGGACGGAAAACAGCCAATGTGATTGCATCGGTGGTGTTTCAAAAGCCGGCAATGGCTGTCGATACGCATGTTTTCAGGGTGGCAAACCGAATTGGATTAACAACCAATGCCAAAACCCCGCTGGCTTCCGAAAAGCAGTTGATGGAACATATCCCCGAAGAATTGGTTCCCAAAGCTCACCACTGGCTGATTTTACACGGGCGGTATATATGTATGGCACGAAAACCCCATTGCGAAAAATGTGGATTGACCGGGATTTGTAAATTTTTCAGTGAAAAGGAAAATTTAAGTCAAAAGCAATAAGCTTAACGCCATCACGACCATTCCTCCAATTAATCCGTAAACAGCAACATGGTGTTCACCGTATTCCTCGGCCGACGGTAAAAGCTCGTCGAATGAGATATAAACCATGATGCCGGCCACACCGGCCATTACAGTTCCGAAAATGATTTCAGAATTATCTGATGATAAAAAGGGAAGTAAAACCAAATAGGCTAGTATAGCGCCCACAGGTTCCGAAACTCCGGATAGGAAAGAGTAGAAGAATGCTTTTTTTCGGCTCCCGGTGGCAAAAAATATGGGCACTGAAACGGCAATTCCTTCGGGGATGTTGTGAATGGCAATGGCAATGGCAATGGCAATCCCTACAGCCGGATTATGGTAAGCTGTCATAAACGTGGCAATTCCTTCCGGGAAATTGTGGATACCAACAGCCAGTGCCGTTAGAATGCCCATTCGGTACAACTTCCTGAATTTGGCCGCTTCCGATTGGTTGTCCATGGCTTCCAGCGAACGGATTTCGTGCGGATTTTCAAATCCGGGTATAAATTTATCGATGAGCGCAATGAGTAGCATCCCGCCAAAAAAACTGGTAATGGTGAAAAAAGTTCCCTTAAAATCGCCAAACCGTTCAATAAAAATTTCTTTAGCTTCCGGAAAAATCTCGACAAATGATATGTAAACCATCACACCGGCAGAAAAACCTAATGACAGTGTAAGCAGTTTTGTATTGGTCCGGTGTGCAACAAATGCAATGGCACTGCCAATACCTGTTGAAAGTCCGGCGAAAACAGTTAAAATAAGCGCGAATGCTACTGACGATAATTCCATAACTGATTTTTAAGGATTCAAATTTAGTAAAATGTAGATTAATTCTATATTATATTCCTGCTGAAGATGTAAGATGTTGTTTTATAGTGTTTTTTGTGAAATATTGGGAGATGTTCTGAAATTATTGAAACAGTAACTTTGAATTTATTTCAAACTTTGTACTTTTGTTGCAACCTACATGTTTAATTAAAAAAATATTGTTATGGCATATAAAATTTCTGATGAATGTATTGCATGCGGAACGTGTATCGACGAATGTCCGGTAAGTGCAATTTCGGAAGGCGATATTTATAAAATTGACCCTGAGCTTTGTACTGACTGCGGTTCATGTGCTGAAGTTTGCCCGGTGGAAGCGATTTCGATTGACGAATAATTCCGGA
>CAZHKI010000104.1:0-2338 GCA_964533365.1 uncultured Maribellus sp.
GGGATGGACTCCGATATGAATGTTTACGACGCCGTATATTATGCCGGCGACTGCAATGCCGGAAGTAAAACCATCGCTATTAACCTGCCCAACGACGAAAAAGTCCGCGAAATGAAGGGCAGCCGCAAACTGCAGCTCAAAAATTCGATGCAGGCCAAATTCGATAAAATTCTTGTCCCGATTGCCGACTTGTTAATTGCTGAAGACCAACGTAAGCATGTAAAATTCGATGCTTTTTTCGAAAATACCATGTTTCACGAAGTAGCTCACGGACTGGGCCTCGGAAGCACCATCGACAAACGGGCCACCGTTCGCGAAGCGCTGAAGGAAACCTACACATCCATTGAAGAAAGCAAAGCCGATATACTCGGGTTGTGGTGCGTTTACCGGCTCAACGAAATGGGCGAAATGGGGGAGAAAGAGATGATGGACAACTTTGTAACCTTTATGGCCGGCATATTCCGTTCGGTACGGTTTGGGGCCGCCAGCGCCCACGGAAAAGCCAACATGATCCGGTTCTACTATTTTCAGGAAGCCGGAGCTTTCGAACGTGATGAAGCTACCGGGACATACCGGGTAAATTTCGAAAAAATGAAGCAGGCTATGCTTTCGCTCTCCGATAGGATTTTGAAAATTCAGGGCGACGGCGATTATGAAACCGCTAAAAAACTGATCGAAGAAAAAGGGTTCATCCGCGAAGAACTGCAGAAAGACCTCGATCGCATTGGTGAAGCCGGTATCCCGCGCGACATTGTTTTCGAACAGGGCGCCGATGTGTTGGGATTGTAACATTTTCTGTTTTTAACCAAAAAGGATTCTGTCTTTTCCATGATGACAGAATCCTTTTTCATTTTCAAACTGCCTTTAAATAGAATCTTTCATAGCAACAAAGCCTTGTGCTTAACTTTTTATTAACAACAATTCCCGGGTTTTATATGTTATATTTGCACCATGAAATGGGTAAAATACATACCGGTTTACTTTTTGATGATGATATTTCTGTTATCATCAACCGGTGTTGTTGTATTTCACACCCACTGTAATTGTACCGGCACCGACCAGGTAAGCCTGTATGTATCACCCGAAACCTGTGAGGAAAATTTTCATCAGCACCATACCCACAACGCGGAAGGTAACGAAATTCCGGCCGGCAAACACGAATGTCACGAGTGTTCGGACCACATACACAACTGCGGCTGCGATTCGCCGCAGGTTAAATTTTTCAAGCTGAAGAATCAGCTCATCGACGAAGAGGTGAAGTTCGTTCTTTTTCAACCGGATGAGATTTCAGTATTTGTAAACGAAACAATTGGATTTGTTCCGGATGAAATTACTTCATGTAATGAAGTTTTTCTTTATATCGATCCACCTCCGGTTCACTGTTCTTCCCTCGATTTTCTAATTCCGATCCAACAACTTAAAATCCCCGAAATCGCTTAAGGTTTTTTCAACAGTGACTTTTTTTAGTGATTGAATGATCATTAACATCTTGAAAATCTTAAGCAATGAAACAAATTTTGATCTTAATTTTTTTTGTATTTCCTGTCGTGTCATTTTCACAAAGCGTAAAAGGAACGGTTTACGGAAACGACAATGGCGGGAAACAACCCTTGCCCGGCGTCAATATCTACTGGGAAGGAACAACCCAAGGGGTGGTTTCCAATAAAAACGGCGAATTCCGCATTGCACAAAAAAGCGGGCAGCACATGCTGGTATTCAGTTTTGTGGGCTATTCGTCACAAACAGTGCATATTCACGGAACTTCGCCATTGGAAGTAACACTCGAACCTAACCTCGAAATCGACGAGGTGACAGTGGTTTACAAAGACCGCGGAACTTATCTTTCAGCCATCAACCCGGTTCACACGGTGCGCATTGGCGGCGCCGAACTGCATAAGGCAGCCTGCTGCAACCTGGCCGAAAGTTTCGAAACCAACCCTTCGGTTGACGTGAGTTACAGCGATGCGGTAACTGGCGCCAAACAAATCCGCCTGCTTGGGCTGGAAGGCACATATACACAGCTTCAGATTGAAAATATGCCTAACCTGAGGGGGCTGGCCACCAATTTTGGGCTGACATACATTCCCGGGCCCTGGATGGAATCCATCTCGGTTTCGAAAGGGGCCTCGTCGGTGGTGAGCGGTTACGAGTCGATTGCCGGCCAGATTAACGCCGATTTCAAAAAGCCCGATTCGCAGGAAAAATTATTTCTGAATGTTTTTACCAGCGCCCATGGAATGAAGGAATTCAACGCGAACACAAACATCCGGGTTCATAAAGATGAACTGACCACTGGTTTGTTTGTTCACGCAGCCGACCTGTCGAAACGGAACGATCA
>CAZHKI010000104.1:2348-10062 GCA_964533365.1 uncultured Maribellus sp.
ATAACCACGACGGATTTATCGACGAACCGCTGCTGCGCAGGCTAAACGTGCTGAACCGCTGGAAATACAATAATTTCAAGGGATTCATGGCGCAGGCCGGAATCAGCGCGTTGATGGAAGACCGGCTGGGCGGCCAGATGGATTTTCACCGCGGAATGGAAAACACGCTTTCCAATCCATACGGAATTGATATTCAGAACGACCGCTTTGAAGGTTTCTTTAAATCGGGTTATACCAGCGCCAACGGACGTAGCGCCCTGGCTATTCTGACAAATTTTGCCCGCCACGATACCCGTTCATTTTATGGATTGAACAATTATGACGCCGGTGAAACCCGTTTTTACGGCAACCTGGTTTTCACCCGCGATTTGGATGTAGCCGGGATTCATTCGTTAAATGCCGGGGCTGGTTTCATTTACGACCAGTTCAACGAGGAGTTGTACGAAACCCGGATGGAACGGACCGAAAAGGTTCCCGGGATTTTTGCGGAATACACGTTGAAACCCAACGAAAATTTTACGCTGATGACTGGCGTGCGGAGCGACTTTCATAACATTTTCGGGACTTTTGTCACGCCCCGGATGCACATGAGGTACCGCTTTTCCGATCATTTCACCTTCCGTATGAATGCCGGAAAAGGTTATCGTACGGCCAATGTGGTTTCTGAAAATACCTACCTGCTTGCCAATGCCCGTCCCATTATCTGGCACGATGATGTTTTCCAGGAAGAAGCCTGGAATTTTGGCTTCAGCCTGATTCAGGATTATGAGCTTCTGGGGCGCGATTTGCAGATTAATGCAGAATATTTTTACACCGATTTTCAGACACAACTGGTGGTTGACCGCGAAACCTCGGCCGCTGGTATCGTTTTGTCGCCGCTCGACGGGAAATCGTATGCCGGCAGTTTGCAGTTCGATGTAAAATGGCAGCCGGTAAAACGCCTCGACCTTTTACTGGCTTACCGGGTGAACGACGTAAAACAAACCATTGGCGGGCAGTTGCTTGAAAAACCACTGACCAGCCGCTACAAAGGGTTGATTACGCTGAATTACACCACCAACCTGAAAAAATGGATGTTCGACTACACGGTGCAGTTTAACGGCGGTGGAAGGATTCCAACGGTGTGGACAGGGACATCGGGCCCGGCGCAGACTGTAGAATTTTCGCCCTATACGGTAATGAATGCACAGGTAACCAAGTACTTTCGCTACTGGAACATTTATGCCGGTTCTGAAAACTTCACCAATTTTATGCAGAAACATCCGGTGTCAGGTGCCGATAATCCATTTGGCCCGGCATTCGATGCCACCAATGTTTGGGGGCCGGTACTGGGCCGCCGCATTTATGTGGGCCTGCGGTTTAATTTAAATTACCAGTAAAAGCAGGCATAGAATTTAAAACGATAAAAAAATGAAGAAAATGATTTTAATTGCCCTGGTTGTAATGCTTGGGGCAACTGTAAACCAGGTGGTTGCGCAAAAAAAGAATGATTCGAAAGTGGTTTGTTTCAAAAGTGACATGGATTGTTCCAATTGCGAAAAAACACTAACCGAACATTTGCGGTTCGAAAAGGGGATCAAGGATTTGAAAGTTGATCATGCTTCGAATACGGTGTATATCGAGTATAAAAACGGAAAAAATTCGGATGAAGGTTTCGCCAAAGCCATCGAAAAAAAAGGTTATAAAGCTGAAAAAGTTACCGTCGAAGAATACAAAAAGTTGCTTGAGCACGTTAAAAATGAAGGGCACGAGCATGGTGCTGAAATCCATACAGAAAGGAAATAATAAAAAACCAGCCCTGTTTTTCGAAACGGGGCTGGTTTTTTAAGTCTTATTCTCCAATTCGATAACCAATCCCTGATTCTGTAATTAAAAGGGTTGGTTTTGAAGGATTATCTTCAATTTTCTTTCGCAACTGGGCGACAAAAACACGCAAATACTGGGTTTGGTTTAAATAACCGTAACCCCACACTTCTTTCAGAATATATTGATGGGTGAGTACCCGTCCCCGGTTTTTTGCCAGAAGTGTAAGTAATGAGAATTCGGTAGCCGTCAGTTTTATTACCTCGCTGTTTTTTCGGACCAGATGGCCAACCAAATCGATGCTTAAATTTCCCAGTTCGAGTACCGTTGCATCCGCTTTATTTTCGGTTGCACGCAAAGCTGCCCTGATTCTGGCCAGCAGTTCGCCAGTCCTGAATGGTTTGGTCAGATAATCATTGGCCCCGTTGTCCAGCGCACGGATGATATCGGTTTCTGAACTTCGTACCGAAAGTACAATAACGGGTTTGTTGAACCATTCGCGTAATTTGGCAATGATTTCCTGTCCGTCAATGTCGGGCAATCCCAAATCAAGGATTATCAGTGAAGGCCGGTGTGTGGCCGCGGCAACGAGCCCTTCTTTTCCGTTTACTGCCTGAATGATTTTATAACCGTTTGATGAAAGGGTAATTTCCAGTAAGCGGCGTATCTGAAGTTCATCGTCGATGATAAGTATGGTTTCATTTCCGTTCATCACTTTATCAGCTAAAAATTATCAATATGTGGCATTTCAGAGGGTATCCTGATGGTAAACCTGGCTCCCTGTGGTTTTATGTTTTTTACCGAAATTGTTCCTTTATGGGCTTCAACAAATCCTTTGGCAATCGATAATCCCAATCCTAAACCACCGGTTTTGCTGCCATCGACCCTGAAGAATTTTTTGAAAACATTTTTTAGTTCAGCTTCCGGAAATCCGGGGCCTTTGTCGATTACCTCAATCACCAGTTCTTCGTTTTCGTGTTTTATATTCAGTTTTATTTCTGAAGTGGGGGGGGCATATTGGGTTGAATTGAACAGGAGGTTGTAAAGTACTTGTTCCATCAGCCCAAAATCAATTTTTACCAGCGGCATCTCATCCGGCGCCGAAACCTTAAGCGTAAATGGCTTTAATTCGTCTGTCAAATCTTCTGATACTTTATTTACAAGGTCATTCATGTCGTACCAGTCGAGCCTGACCGAAATATGCCCGCTTTCCAGCCGGGAAATATTCAGTAAGTTTTCGATGAGCCGGTTTAAACGCAGCGAGGCCATGAAAATTTCGTTGCAAAGTTCGGTTCGTACTGGTTCAGGATCCGACGAATTGATAATGGAGTCGGAAGCGCCCATGATGGTGGCCACCGGAATCCGGAGTTCGTGCGAAATGGAATTAAACAAGGTTTTGTACAGACGGTCCGATTCATCCAGAAAACGAACTTTTTGGGCCAGTTCGCCCAAAAATTCTCTTTCCAGCGCGTTGGAAATCTGCGCAAGAAAAGTATCCCAAAACGATTTTTGTTCATTTATCAACGGCGTTTTTTGTTTCATCACCAATACTCCCGGGTTGACACGTGTCCCTTTCAGCGGGAAAAAAGTAAATTCAGAATCAGAGAAATTCACAGTATTAGATCCCGCTGATTTCAGGTGTTTAAACACCCATTCTGCAATCTGGTATTCATCTGTTGACAGGCTTTTCTCTTTTTGTAGTCTTCCTTTCGAAATCAGACTGCTGTTTCCGTCCTGCAGAACGAAAAAAGGATCGGTAAGAAAATGACTTTTTAGTTGTTCGATGGCTACTTTCAGGACATCGTCGATACCACTGGCTTTCGAAAGTTCCTTGGTCAGTTGGAAAAGGGCGTCGGTTCGTTTTTCCCGTTCGCGTGCAATTTTTTCCTGGCGACGTACCCGGGTGGTTAAGATACCATTAACGAGGGCAATGATAAAAAACAGGCCAAAAATCAGAACATCTTCGGTTTTGGCGATATGAAACGTCAGGTGTGGAGGGATAAAGAAAAAGTTCCAAACCACCGCGCTTAACGTTGAAGCAAGTAACACCGGCCATGTTCCCATGAAAGTGGATAAAATAGAAACGACAAACAGCAAAACAAAAGAAACGACATGGTAATTTTGCGTATTGGCCAGCGGTATACAAAAAACCGCAGTTCCGAAAATGATGATGGCACTAAGGATATAGTGGTTAGTTTTCGAAATACTTTCTTTTATTCTGATGAAAATGCTGCTTTTTTTGTTTTTCATTTTTTAATGACAGAAATTTCAAAATTAACGATAATCTGTTACATATTTCATGACGTTACTTTCTCCAGAAATTGGGTGTGAATAACAATAAAATGGTATAAATTTCCAATCGGCCAACCAACATTAAAAAGGAGAGTACCAGCTTTCCGGAATCGGGAATATGCGCGAAATTACTGGCCGGGCCAACGGTTCCAATTCCCGGGCCGATTCCTGCCATGCAGGTGGCAACCGCACTGCCTGCCGTTTTTCCGTCGAGGCCGATTAACAGCATAATAAGGGTTCCTGCCATAAAAACCAGAAAATAATTGCTGATAAATGTCAAAATGGAGTTATTTGATTCACTGCTTAATGCCTTTTGGTTTAGTTTAACAGGTAAAATGGCATTGGGAACAGTCAACTGACGAACACTCCGTGCAATATTTCTTAATACAATCAGGTGGCGGACCATTTTTATTCCCCCTGCAGTTGAGCCGGTGCTTCCTCCCAAAAACATGGCAAAGAACAGGAGAACCCATGCAAAAACAGGCCATAACAGATAATCGGCAGTGGCAAAACCGGTACATGTTATGATAGAAATAACCTGGAAAAATCCTTCACGAAAGGATTCTTCCACTGGTTTATGCATATGGAAATGCAAAAGGGAAGAAACAACAATTCCAATAATAAAAACCACAAGGAGATAAAACCGGAATTCTTCATTTTCGCCTGCTTTCTTAAAATTTTTATTCAGTATGTAATAGTGGATAATGAAATTAGTTCCGGAAAGAAGCATGAAAAACATAATTACATATTGAATATATGGCGAATAACTGTTGATGCTGTCGTTTTTAGGAGAAAACCCGCCGGTTGCCACGGTGCCGAAAGCATGGCAGAGGCTTTCAAAAAGGTTCATTCCTCCGGCAATCAGCAAAATGGTTTCTGCTGCTGTCAGTACCACATAAATAAGCAGCAAGCGTTTCCCGACTGCTTTAATCTGTGGCTGGATTTTTTCCTGGAGCGAAGATTCAAGGGTAAACAAATGATAACCGCCTATCTGAAGCGTCGGCATAATCACAATGACCAGGACAATAATTCCAATTCCTCCAATCCAGTGGGTCAAGCTTCGCCAAAACAAAATCGATTTTGGCAGCGATTCAATATCGGTCAGAATCGAAGCCCCCGTTGTCGTAAAACCGGAAACCGATTCAAAAAATGCATTTACAAACGATGGAATAGCGCCTGAAAAAACATAGGGCAAACAGCCGGTCAGGCTCATCAATAACCACGACAACGTAACCGTGATGTAAGCATCTTTCCGGTATATTGTACCAAACTCTTTCTGCTTATTCCCTAAAATGTGGAAAATTATTCCTGCAACAGAAGAAATACCCGTAGAATAAATAAAAGATATAAGGGCAGGATCGGAATAAATCAGGCTTATCAGCGAACATACCAGAAATGCGCCCGACATGATGAACAGATTTCTGCTGATAACATGAAAAATTGCCTTCGTATGTATCATTTCATGATCTGTTTAAATTGAATTACATCTGCTTAACGGCGAAATCCCATCTTCTTCTGTTCTTTTCATGCTGTATATTCTACTAATATTAATTCTTGATTGATTATATTTTTAGGAAAGAATAGGTTGAATTTCATCCATAACACAAACACTGATTTCAGAGTTAAAGAAAACGGCACAAGTCATATTCAATTTTTAAATACCGGGACAAAAGTCCAAATGATTTCATAAAGACTTCATTAGAATTTCAACCGGTGTTATAAAGATTTTATAAAGAAACGAAGGGGATAGTAATTGTTGTTTGCTTGTCTGTTCAGGATTAAAACCAACAATCCGAAGCCAGGTAATTAAAAACTTACAATAATTTCCTTAGTTTTGAATCGCCAACTTGATTCAAAAACCATAACAGAAAATATCATGAGGGAAAAATCGATTTTTTTATTATTTGCAGTCAGTTTGTTCATGTTCTCATGTCAGCCCGGTTTAAAAACAGGGGAGTGGGTAACCATTTTTAACGGAGAAAACCTTGACGGCTGGAAAGTAACTGCTGAAAATGCTGAAAGTATTACCGTGGAAGACGGGGCCATTAAATGTTCAGGGCCGCGGTCGCATGTTTTTTATGAAGGAGAATTCAAAAACTTTGAGTTTGAAGCCGAAGTAAAAACGCTGGAACATGCCAACTCCGGTATATTTATCCACACGGCATACCAGGCCGAAGGCTGGCCTCAACAGGGATACGAAATTCAGGTGAATAATTCGTTCCGGGGATCAGAAGAAAATCCCGAACGCCGCAAAACCGGAAGTGTGTACAATATCAGGAACGTATATTTTCCGGTAGCATCCGACAACGATTGGTTTAAAATGCGCATTAAAGTTGTGGAAAATTTAATTGAAGTTTTTGTAAACGATATCAAAGTCAACGAATTTATTGAACCGGAAAATCCATGGCGCCCTGAAGGAAACGAAGCGCTGAAACTTAGCCGCGGGACATTCGCTTTGCAGGCACACGATCCGGGAAGCACTACCTTTTACCGCAACATCAGGGTGATGCCGCTACCCGACGGGGAAAGAAAAACCCCTGAAGTGGAAAAGGAATGGGATACGCTGATTACCAAACTGATGAAAGCCGGTTTCCCGTTTATCGATTTTCATGTTCATTTAAAAGGTGGATTAACCATCGACGAAGTAGTGGCCAATTCCCAGCGGTTGGGCATCAATTACGGAATAGCGCCCAATTGCGGGTTACATTTCCCGGTTACCGATGACCAATCGTTGTTTGCTTATATGGATTCGGTTGCCGGAAGCCCCACGTTTAAAGGGATGCAGGCCGAGGGCAGGGAATGGGTTACCTTGTTTTCGCCTGAGGCTGTGGCCCGCTTTGATTATGTTTTTACCGATGCCATGACCTTTACCGATACCAAAGGCCGCCGCAACCGCATCTGGATTCCTGAAGAAGTGTGGGTTGACAACGATCAGCAGTTTATGGATCAACTGGTTGGGAAAATTGAAGCTATCTTTTCGCAGGAACCGGTCGATATCTATGTAAACCCTACCGTTTTACCTGACCAGTTAATGGACAAATACAACGAGTTGTGGACAAAAGAACGGATGGAACGTGTGGTTAAAGTTCTGGCCGATAATAATGTAGCACTTGAAATTAACGCCCGCTATAAAGTTCCCAGTGCCGAAATGATTCGGATGGCCAAGGAGGCTGGTGTCAAATTCTCTTTTGGAACCAACAATACCGGACGTGATTTGGGCCAGCTCGAATATTGTTTACAGATGATTGAAGAATGTGGTTTAACGCCAAACGATATGTTTGAAATTAAACCCGACAGCCTGAAACCGGTTAGAATAAAAGGATTACCCGCAAATATTACCGGGTAATTTTTGTAAATATTATCGAAAACCATTCATCAAATTCAGCGGATAACTCAATATTATCCGCTGAATTTGTAATTAAAAAATTTTGATTGAATATGAATTCAGTTTTTTTGGAAAATCTTACAATCCATCCCGACTGGAATCTGTTTTTAACGCATGAAACGACGAATCTGATCCGGCAGATTGAATCCGAAATCTTAGCCGGGGAATTTACGCCCCCGGCCGAAAAAGTACTTCGTTTTCTTGAACTTCCGCTTTTTTCAGCCAAAGTGATCA
>CAZHKI010000105.1:0-10002 GCA_964533365.1 uncultured Maribellus sp.
CGAAAGCTAAAATAACAAAGCCCTTGCTGCAATACGTATCAGGCCGATTGCTTACGAACGATTTAGCCAGTTAAAGACATTTACTCAAAATAATAATAGATTACCTAATTCATCTGGAATTGAATTAGAACAACAATTATATCGTTTTATGAATGTTCAATTAAATAGAGAAGAAAAAGGTAAAATAGAGCAGACAAAAGCCTTTTTAATTAGAGAATTAGTTAACAGCCACAACTATAAAAAAAGGAAAAGAATCAATCCAAAAATGAACGAAACTTTCTTTGATGAATTAGAAAAGTTCATCATGGAGAATAAACGCCTTCCAAGAGCAAATTATGAAGATGAAAAAAGGCTATATCATTTTTTGTTTCGACAAAACAAACAGTTCAAGAATAATAATTTGACAGGCGAACAATTGAACAAATATTTAAAAGTTAAAGAACTACTAAAAGCCATAATATGAAAATTGACCAAATAAAGAAACAGCAAGTCGAAGAATTAAAAATACTCTGCGACTCGAACGGAGTAAATTTCGACTCGATGGAAAAACTTATCGAATCAGAAAGAGTAAAAAAACTTCAAAAACGGAATCATTATATCCAGCAGACAATTGATTCTGAAATTGAAAAAACACTGAACCATGAAAATTAATAAGATTCTACTAAATAATTTCCGTCAATATTATGGTAGTGTTTCTATTGATTTAGATACGACTGATGAAAAAAACATTGTATTAATTGGAGGTAAGAACGGTTTTGGCAAAACAAATTTACTGATGGCAATTGTGTGGTGTTTTTATGGTCAGAAAATCGTTCAAATTGATGAGAGTTTCAAGCGTGAAGTCCAAAAGGAATCCAATTACGACAAGTTTATTAATCAATCCTTGAACTGGAATTCGAAAGAGGAAGGAAACAATATTTTTTCTGTTGAAGTTCAAATTGAAGGAGTTGATTATCCTGCAAATACGAAAGTTTCTGATAATAAAGTTTTGATAAAACGGATATTCAATACTCTAAAAATTGAAGAAAGTCTCTGTATTCAGGATTCAGCAGGGAAGGAACTATTTCACGATGTCAATGATAAAATCAGTTTCATAAATGATTACATCATTCCACTTGAAGCAGCTAAGTTCGTTTTCTTTGATGCGGAAAAAATAGCTTCCTGGGCTGAACTATCAACGAAAGATGAAGGAAGTGTATTGAATGACGCTTTAGGGAAATTGCTTGGTCTGGACCTTTATGAAAACTTAAAGGAAGATTTTAATACTTATGTCAATAATCTAAGAAAGGAAGGTGCAAACACCAATATCAAAGAACAGATAATTAATTGCGAAAAAGCAGTTGATTTAAACAAAGGAAAAATTGAGGATATTGATTTAAAATCGGCTTTAAACGAAAATGAAATTAAGGAAACAAAAGAAAAAATAAAGGACTTCCAGAATTTTTTAAATCATAACAGCAAAAGAGAAACATCTTCAATTAACAGGGAAGAATTATATAACGAAATTGTCAGTCTTAAAGAAAAAAAGGAAGAATTAGAAAATCGCTTTAATGAATTAAGCGAACTAATTCCTTTAGCTATGCTTGGAGGAAAAATTGAAGAAGTTATTGAGCAAATAAATATTCAATCACAATTTCAATCTGATTCTGAAAATAATGAAGTTATTAAAAGTAAGCTCGATAAATTTATTGAAAAATTATTCAATCAACCGCCGGAACCAGAAGATGGCTCTATGACTTTCAAAAATAAAATCTTTTATTCTCAAAAAGCCCAAAACCTGTTAAATCAACTCTTTGAAATAAAAGAGTCATCGAATCAACTTGACTTTGAACTGGATTTGAACAACGCAGATAAAGAACTAATATTAAAAACTTCACAAATTCTAAAACAACATTCAAAAGAAGTCTTTGAAGCAACAATTTCTGAATTCAACTCAATCCAAATTTTATTGACGGACAAGGAAAAACAACTTAAAATGATTGATTCTGATTTGGAGGATGAAACCATTTTGGAAATTATTACACTAAAAGATGAAGCAGAAAGAAAATTAGAAAACATAATTGCTGAAAATGGCGCATTGTCAAACCAGAAGGATAAATTAATGAAAGATAATGTCCGTCTAAATCAACAATACAATGTGCTCTTACAAAAAAGCAGTGGCAATCAGCTAATTAAAAACAAAATTTCAGCCGCAAAAAAATACATCGATTCATTACAAACCTTTATCGATAATCAAAAACGGAAAAAGAAAGAAGTATTAGCAATAACGCTTTTAGAAGAATTGAAAAAGTTGATGCATAAAATGCAAAATCCTAATTCAAAATTTATTGCAGACACAAGAATCGATATCTTACCAGAAGGAAAAGGTTTGAAAGTAACAATTTTAGATTCAGACGGTCGTGAAATACCAAAAGAAAGTTTCTCAACCGGAGAAAAGCAGATTTATATTTCGTGTTTGATAAAAGCTATTTTGAATGAGTCTATTCAAAATTTCCCAATTTTTATTGATACTCCACTCGGGCGGTTAGACCATGAACACATTGAAAATATCTTAAAAAACTACTATCCCGATTTGTCAAGCCAAGTTATCCTTCTTGCAACAAATAACGAAATTACTCCTCGCAGATATAATTCAATTAATTCAAAAGTTGCAAAATCATATCTGATTGTAAACGAGAATAAAAAATCGAATTTCAAACCTGGTTATTTCCAAAGCTATGATAAGATTTAAATTAGATAAATACACAACAGAAAATATTGACAAAATTACATCAATATATAATTTCTCAAAAGATACTATTGCAATAAGAATCTGTTTTGCATATAGCATTCAACAAGGCAAAAAATATGAATTAAGTAATTTAGTTGCTCCTCCTTCTGATGGTAGAGAATATCTGCCAACAAGTAATATATTTGGAAGAATCATTGATTCACGTGATAATTTTATTGTTTTCCATGGAATTCTTTCAGTTCACTATGGGATTGAAGTAAATACTGAACTATTTGTCAAACTATTCAAATTACACTGTGAAGACGGTGCAACCAAAATAATTAATAAACTTTCAAATATCGATTTTACAAGTGGTGAACATTTTTCATTTTTGCTGAAATTGGCACAAAATGGACTTGACTTACAATCGGATCTATATTTAATGTCAAATAAAATTACTCACAAAACAGAGATCAAAGAATTTTCAGAACCGCTTTCATTTATAATAGGTAAAACCCAAACTAACGATATCATTGAAATAAAAATCAATGACCTTCGGGAATTTGATAACAGAAATATTGCAATTGCAGGGATGGCTGGTTCTGGAAAAACACAATTAATCAAAGACATACTTTACCAAATTTCTAAAAATACCAACTTCCAACTTAAATACATCTTCTTCGATTATAAAGGAGAAGGAAATGAAACGCAATTAAAACCATTCCTCGAAAAAACAAACTGTGAATTTATTGACATTTTAAATGACGGTTTTAATTTCAATCCTCTCACATCAATAAATATAACTGAAGGCGAAAGACAAAAAACTTTCAGTATAAAAGCATTTGTCGATACAATTGCCACATTTGTTCCCAATATTGGTGTTTCACAAAAAAACATACTTCAAACAGTAATTTCCGACCTTCTTGAAAGTAAGGAGAATTCATATCCGAATATGTCCGAATTATTTCAAGAAATAGAAGAATATTATGTCGCAACAAAAACAAAACCTGATACTTTGTATTCTGCAATAAGGGATTTATCAAGTGGTTTATTTTCAAATGATATTTCAGAAAATATTGTTGAAAAAAGTATTTATCTAAATCTTCCTCCAACTCTTTCAGACACTTTAAGACAACTTTGTGTGTTTCTTCTACTCCGTTATTTCAATTTTTATTTCAGTTCAACAAATGATGCTGTTCCTAATAATAATATTATCCCATTGCGATATGTAATTGTAATAGATGAAGCTCATATATATCTGAAAAATAGGAATGCTAGAAAAGCCCTTGAAGATTTATTGCGGCTTTTACGATCGAAAGGAGTAATCGTTGTAATGCTTTCACAAGGTGTTGAAGATTACAAGACAAAAGATTTTGATTTTGTTTCACAGGTGAAATTGCCAATCTGTTTAAATGTGCAGAACAAAGATCCGAAACTAATTAAAGCTTTTGTCGGAACTCCAAGAAGCGAACATAAATTAATAAACGAAATCAACAGATTGGATTCTGGATTTGGTTTAATAAACCTGGATGAACCTAAAACTATTGAGATTAGGCAACTTTGGAAAACGATGGAAAATGAATAGCATGCCACAAAATATAAACAATCTGTTTTCAGAAATCAGACAACTGATTGAAGAAGCAAGGCAAACGGTTGCAGTAGCTGTTAATGCTGCAACGACAATTTTATATTGGAATATTGGGCGACGGGTAAATAATGAAATACTTGAAAATAAACGTGCCGAATATGGAAAGGAAGTAGTAAAAACGCTCTCGCTTGAATTGACACAGGAATTCGGAAAGGGTTGGAGCGAACAACATCTTCGGCATTGTCTCCGCATTGCGGAGACTTTTCCAGATGAAATGATTCTCTCCACATTGTGTAGAGAATTGAGTTGGTCTCATCTTAAAACCATAATGTATTTAAAAGATGGACTCAGACGTGAATTTTACATTGAAATGGCACGAGTGGAAAATTGGAGTGTACGGGCATTAAACGAAAAAATCGATTCGATGTTGTTTGAAAGAACAGCCATCTCAAAAAAGCCGGAAGAACTGATAAAAAAGGAACTCAAAGAGTTGCGGGAAGAAAACAAACTAAGTCCGGACCTTGTTTTTCGCGATCCATATTTTCTGAATTTTCTTGGCTTGGAAGACAATTACAGCGAAAAATCTTTGGAAGACGCCATTTTAAGGGAACTTGAAAAATTTATCCTTGAATTAGGACAAGGTTTTGCATTCGTTGAACGCCAGAAAAGAATGTTAATCGACGGCGACAGTTTTAAGCTTGATTTGTTGTTTTATCATCGCAAATTAAAACGGCTTGTTGCAATTGACTTAAAACTTGACCGATTCAAAGCACAATTCAAAGGTCAAATGGAATTATACCTTCGGTATCTTAAAAAATTTGAAACAGAAGAAGGAGAAGATTCTCCAATTGGATTAATTCTTTGTGCCGAGGGTTCAAAAGAACAAATTGAGTTATTGCAACTTGAAGAATCAGGAATAAGAGTTGCTGAATATTTGGTTGAGCTACCTCCAAAAGAATTGCTGCAAAAGAAATTACACAAAGTGATAGAAATTGAAAATAAACGATTACAGCTTAAAAACCGGCAACCCGACCAACAATAACCTTCTTCCCTAAACCAATTTTTTATAAATTTGGGAACACAAACGAAAGGAGGGAAAACGGTGAGAACATTCATTTTATCGATTCTGACACTGGCCTTTTTCAGTGCAACGGCACAGGAACCGCTCATGCCACTCATGCCGGAACAGGATTCAATACAGATGGAAACCGAACGCCGCATTTTATACCGGCAACTTTTATCGGGCACCCTCCAAACCGGCGGTATGCTTAATATCCCCGAATTCCGGAGAATTGATTTCAACAGCGAAATCCGTCAGCCATACCATTTTCAACCGGAGAAAGTTTCATTCTCTACTTCCTCTTTCAATGGTTTTTTACCGGGAATGCACGGGTTCTCCCCTTCCCCGTTCTTCCGCAACGGAGCGGTTTTCAGCTCGGCCAGCTACCGGCTCAGCGACAAATTTACATTTGGAGGATACAGTTTCGGCGCCAACTCGGTTTTCACAGCGCCGTTTCCCAACCAGGGTTTCAACAAATTCGACACCCGCGGTTCCACCCTTTTCATGCAATACAAAGTTTCGAAAAATATAAAAATTGAAACCCGGGTCAACGTAACGCAAGGCCCCGGTGGTTTCTGAAACAAGCAAAAACCAGCATGTTAACCGTTTACAAAGCATCGGCCGGTTCAGGAAAAACGTACCAACTGGTAACGGAATACCTGAAACTGCTCCTGAAAAACCCGGCAAGTTACCGCCACATTTTGGCTGTAACGTTTACCAACAAGGCCACCAGCGAAATGAAAAGCCGCGTGCTGGAACAGTTGTTCCTGCTGGCGAATAACGACGACTCGAAATATTTGAACAACCTGCAGTCCGAAACCGGATTTTCCGAAGAAACCATCCGCAGCAAAGCCCGCGTAGCGCTGAAAAACATTCTGCACGACTATAACCGGTTTGCCATCAGCACCATCGACTCGTTTACGCAGCGGGTTATCAAAGCTTTCAACCGCGAACTCGGCATTTCGCCCGATTTTACGCTCGAACTCGACAACAGCCTGATTCTGGAAGAAGCCGTTGACCGCATGCTCGGAAAACTGGGCGGGGATAAAAACCTGTTCCGCTGGCTGGTCGATTTCAGCAGAGAAAAAATCACCGAAAACAAAGGGCAGCGAATTGAAGAAAACATCAAATCGCTGGGACAGGAACTGTTCAGGGAAAAATTCCAGATCTTCTTTTCCGAAAACAAAAATTCAGGATACACGCGCGAAACAATCGACCGGCTCCGGAATGAACTGAATAAACTCATGGCTGTTTTCGAAAACGAGCTGAAAAAGAAAGCCGGTGAAGCTCTTCAGCACATCAAAAACCACGGTTATTCGGCTGATGATTTTATTCATAAACTTTCGGGAGTAGCCGGTTATTTAACCAGTCTTTCCGAGAAAAAAATAAAAGAACCGGGAGTGCGCGTTCTGGCTGCCGAAGAGTCGGCCGAAAAATGGTTTCCCAAAACGCCAAAACCAAAAGCTGAATTACTGGAACTAACAGAAAACCGCCTTCTGCCCCTGCTGCGCGAAATTCTTGATTATTACCGGAAACATTCGGTCGACTATTTTTCGGCGGTGGCTGTCAACAGCCAGTTACGAATGCTGGGCATTCTCACCGATTTGAAAGAGGAAATTAAAACGCTGCTCCACGAGAAAGGCGCGCTGCAACTTTCGGATGCCAACCTGCTGCTGAGCCGGATCATCGGCGGAAGCGAGTCGCCGTTCATCTACGAAAAAACCGGCAACTGGTTCAACCATTTCATGCTCGACGAATTTCAGGACACCTCGTCGCTGCAATGGAAAAACTTCAAGCCCCTCATCGCCAACTCCCTGTCGCAGGGCAACCACAATTTGCTGGTGGGCGACGTAAAACAGTCGATTTACCGCTGGCGCAACAGCGACTGGAACATCCTGGCCGAACAGGTGGAAACCGATTTCCCCCATTTCAGGCCTGAAACCAAAACCCTCGGGAAAAACTGGCGCAGCGACAAAAACATCATCGACTTTAACAATGCCGCGTTTCTTCACATGAAAGAAGCTTTTGAAAACAACCTTTTTTCGGAAAATGACCACCCCGACTGGCAAAAACTGAAAGAAAAATTTTCGAACGTGTACAGCGATTTTCACCAGGAACCGGGAAACAGTTCAGCTGAGAAGAAAGGGTGGGTACAGGTAAATTTCCTGGACGAAGATGATTTTGAAAAAAAATCGGCTGCATTGCTGGTTCAACAGGTAAAACAACTGCAGGACAATGGATTGAAAGCCTCCGATATCGCCATTCTTATCCGCAAAAACAAAGAAGGCGCCATTCTCATCGAAGAATTTTTAACGGCTGCTAAACAGGATGAAAACGCCGGTTACAACCTGTCGGTACTGTCGAACGAATCGCTTTTTCTGTACGCTTCGAAAGCCGTTTTGTTTGTTATCTCGCTCATCGAACTGCTCATCGATCCGGAAAACAAAATTGCAAAAGCAACCGCGCTGCAACTCTGGTCCGACGGGTTAAAGCCAGAACTGCTCAAAACAGGAATTATCCCACCTCAGAATAAAACAGGGGCGTGGCAACTGGAAAAGAAGTTTGAAACCGAATTTGAAACCGAACTGCTGCCACGTTTCAACGAAGTAAAGCAAAAATCGGTACTGACTTCGCCCGATGAAACCATCACTGAAATATGCGCCCATTTTCAACTGTTTAACCTGGAAAACGAACTTCCTTTTCTACAGACCCTCATCGACAAAGCCGCCGAAATTAAAACATCGGTTTCGAACGACCTTTCCAATTTTCTGTTATGGTGGAACGAAAAAGGTTATGCCACGTCGGTGAATGTAAACGATGAGGTGGACTCGGTACGGTTGCTTACCGTGCACAAAGCGAAAGGGTTGGAATTCAAGGCAGTTCTCATCCCGTTTCTGAACTGGAAAACAAAATGGGTTGGGAACCAGGCACCTGTCCTCTGGTGCCGACCTGAAACAGAACCATTCAACCAGCTTCCGCTGTTGCCGGTAAAAGCCACTTCGGCGCTGGAAAACACCTGGTTCAGGCACGATTATTACGAAGAAACGGCCAACTCCTACACCGACACCATGAACCTCATTTACGTGGCTTTTACCCGCGCTGTTTCTGTTCTGATAATCAACACCACCGACGCCGACATGAAGAAACCGGGGAAAAATGTGAATGCCCAGCTTAAACATTCGCTGCTGCAAATGAGCCGGACTGAAGCTTTCGCAGACTGCTGGAACGAAGAAAATACCATTTTCACTTTCGGGAAACCAGAAAAAGAGAAGTCGGAAACCACCACATCAAACCTCGTCCTGATAAAAAAATACCAGTTCAATCCCATGAAAAACAAAATCAGGCTGCGGCTCGACAGCGATGATTTTTGGCTTCACGGCGAGAAGGAAAAATCGGGGAAAAACCTGGGCAGGCTAAAACACGAAATCCTCTCGGAAATCATACTGAAATCCGACGTTAAAAAGGCCTGTCAGAAAGCATTTTCAGAAGGAAAAATCGATGTAGAGGAAAGGGAAAGGATGGAACGCGAACTAACCGAAAACCTTGAACAGCCCGAAGTTGCACACTGGTTCGACGGGAGCTGGACGGTCATCAACGAACGCAACCTGCTTACTCCCGATAAAATCCTCCGCCCCGACCGGATCATGATTTCGGGGAAAAACGCCCTGGTAGTCGATTATAAAACCGGTGAAAAAAAGTCGGACAATTACAACCGGCAGGTGGCCCGGTATGCCAAAACCTTAAAGGAAACCGGGTTTGAAAAAGTGGAAGGTTACCTTTGGTATGTAGGCCTCAACGAAGTGGAAAAAGTGGGCGAATATTAATCCACCACAGGAAAAAAACTATTTTTGTGAAAATTTTAGCATCATGATTCAACGAATTCAAACCGTATATTTATTGGTAGCCGCGTTACTAACCGCGTCGCTGTACAAATTGAAATTTGCCGATTTGTCGGTAAACGGCGAGTTGTATGTTTTTAATGCAAAGGGAATTTCTAATGCCGAAACCCTGGTTTTCAACGGCCTGCCCATCCTGATTTTTATCGGGTTGATTGCACTGCTTCACATGGCCATCATTTTCATGTACAAAAACCGCATCCGGCAAATCCGTGTGGCTGTATTTACCATCGTGTTGTTGCTGGGGCTTTTCGGAATTTTCTTCTATTTCACCTATGCCGGGTTCGACGGGGCCAAAGTAGCGTTTAAAATCCCGGTGGCTTTTCCGTTGATTGCCATTATTCTCGATTACCTTGCCATTCGGGCCATTGGGAAAGATGAAGCGCTGATAAGGAGCCTGAACCGGATCCGGTAAAAAAAATATAACCAGTCGCCTTTTAAAACTGGCCAAAAAAATTCAAAAATCTTTTTTCAATGAAAGCAATGATTTTTGCAGCCGGACTGGGTACGCGGTTAAATGCGGAAACCGCCGACAAGCCGAAAGCGCTCGTCGAAGTGGGCGGCAAAACCCTGCTGCAACGGGTTATTGAAAAACTGAAAGAAGAGGGAATCAATGAGATGGTGATAAATATCCACCATTTCCCGGAAATGATGACCGAGTGGATTAACAGCCATGAATTCGGGATTCCAATCCACATTTCGGACGAATCGGGCGGGTTGCTCGACACCGGTGGCGGGTTAAAAAATG
>CAZHKI010000106.1:0-9922 GCA_964533365.1 uncultured Maribellus sp.
AATATTCGGCAGTCATAGTTCCACCGCATCCCCAACTTTCGTTGCCCACACCCCAGTATTTAACGGTCCAGGGTTCTTCGCGTCCGTTGGCTTTGCGCAAATCGGTCATCGGGCTGATGTTGGAGGAATTCAGGTATTCCACCCACTGCGACATTTCCTGAACCGAACCGCTGCCAAGGTTTCCGCATATCACCGGTTCGCAATCGAGTTGGTTACAAAGTTCCAGAAATTCGTGGGTTCCGAAATGGTTGTTCTCGGTCGCGGGCCAATGCCGTCCATCCAGTGGTACTCGTCGGCAAAACATCCGCCAGGCCAGCGCAGGTTCGGAATACCGATTTCTTTCAGCGCGCTCACCACATCGTTCCGGATTCCCTGGCTGTTCGGAATGCCCGAATCTTCGCCGACCCAGTATCCACCGTAAATACAGGTTCCCAGATGTTCGGAAAAATGGCCGTAAATGTGTTTACTGATGGTTTCTTTCCCCAAATCGGTATTGATGACAATCTTGTTTTGGGCTGTTCCCTGCAAAAATGCGAGAGTAACAAAAGTTAAGAACAAAAATCTGATTCTCATTTTTGATGGTTTTATTGATTTAAATTATAAGTGCGAACTTAACACTTTAAATTCAAAATTAAAACAACCACCTTATCATTCCTCCCGGAATTCAACTACTTTACCAACCGGATTCCGTCGGAATCAAATTGTATCAGCCGCTTTTTATACAAACTGCCGATTGCTTTTTTAAAGTTCTTTTTGCTGATGCCAAAAAGTGCGTTGATCATTTCGGGTGAAGTCGTATCGGAAACGGCCATAAAACCCCGGTTTTGTTTTAGCTCATCGAGAATTTTCTGTGATATGGCATCCACTTTTTCATAGCCGGGTTTCTCGGGCAACAAATCAATCTTGTCGTCGTCGCGAACTTTTCCAACATAACTTTTGGTTTTCTGACCGATGAAAAGAGGCTGAAAAACCTGATTTTTATATAGCATTCCCCAATGTTCGCTGTTAACAATGGCTTTGAACCCCAGTTCAGTTTCTTCGGCAATCAGAAGGTCCACTTCGTCGCCGGGTTCATATTCGGGAGGAGTATTGTCGAGAAACTTGTCGATTTTTGCCGAGGCGGCAATCCGGTTGGTTTGCAAGTCGAGATAAACATATACCAGATAAATCCCTCCGTCCGCCATTTTGGCTTTTTGCTCACGGAAAGGCACAAGTAAATCTTTGGGCAGCCCCCAGTCAAGAAAGGCGCCAAAACGGCTGGTTGCCACAACTTTCAAAAAGGCGAACTCACCCACTTTTGCCAGCGGCGTTTCGGTGGTTGCCACCAGACGATCTTCCGAATCGGTGTAAATAAAAACTTCTGCTTCCTGCGATTCTCTCACCTCATCGGTGACAAATTTCCGGGGCATGAGTATTTCACCCAGATTTTCGCCGTCGAGGTAAACCCCGTTGTCGGTTTCCCTGACCACCTTGAGGATATTTATTTTTCCAATTTCAGCCACTGTTTCCTGATTTAGTATTATTGAATTTTCAGAAGTTTTTCCAACACTTTCCTGTTGGTTTTAAAAACGGTTCCGTGCCGGGTACCTTCCGGAAAAACAACCTGATTGGAAATATCTTCCCAGGTTTTCAGATCGGATGAACGCACCGCGCCCATGTTGTGGTCGATGTATTTATCGAAATAAACCACCCACGTGTTGCCAATTTTTAATGGAGTAGGCCCCTCTGCCCAGTAATTTCCGGTAATGGGTTCCGAAGCCGGCGAATAATTTCCGGTAAGCTCGCGGCTGGTGGCAATCCTAATATTTTTTTCAGGCGGGGTGCGGGTTTCGTCTTTCAAAAAAAGTATGTACTCACTGTTTTCACGAATTAAAGTACCGTCGATGACATTGAACCCGTGATCGTAGAAAAGCTGTGTTTCGCTGAAAATGACAAAATCTTTGGTAGTCACATAATACATCCGGTGGTTGTACTGGTCGTCGCCGGTTTTTTCTGATTCGGAAAATCGCCCGGGAATAGTGGTTGACCAAAAAATGAGATATTGCCCTGAAGGTTCGTCGTAAAAAACTTCAGGCGCCCAGCAATTCCGTGCGGTGGGTTCGTGTTCCATCACCGGGATATTTTTTTGCTTCGACCAGTGGATCAAATCATCGGACGAAGCGTAGCCAATGCTTTTTTCTTTCCAACTCACGGTCCACACCATATGAAATTTTCCGTCGGGGCCTGAAATGATGCAGGGATCACGCATGAGTTTATCAACTCCCACTTCAGGGGTTAAAAACGACTGGTTATTTTTCAGCGCTTCCCATTTCAACCCGTCGTAACTGTAAGCCAGGTGAAGCCCGTCTTCACCGTTTCCCATAAAATAGGAAAACAGAAAAACTTCATCGTTCTGCTGTGATTGTCCGTTTTGAAAAAAGAAACAGAACAACACAAATCCAATCCATCTTATTAATCTCATCATCTGATATTACTATTTTCAAAAAAGTTCAGCCGCCCGAACGTTTCACCTTGTAACCTTCGGCTGCAAGAATCTCCATAATTTTTTGGCAGAAATCACCCTGGACCAAAATTTCGCCGTCTTTTGCAGTCCCGCCGACACCACATTTGGTTTTCAGCAATTTTCCCAGTTTTTTCAAATCCTCATCGGTACCAATAAAACCAGAAACCAGGGTTACATTTTTCCCCTTTCGTTGTTTCCGGTCGAGGCTCACGCGCAAATTCTGCTGTTTCGGGGAGAGTGTAATTTGCTCCTCATCACCACCCTGATGATACTGAAAATCGGGATTGGTGGAGAAAACCACTCCCAACCGATCTTTCCAATCGTTCGACATCGTTCTTATCTTATCATTTTAAAATAGCCAGCAAACTCCCGGCAATGTATGCAATAACCCACAACCCGTAAGCCAGTTTCGACAAAGTAAGGAATTTTTTGTGCAATACAGCACCCGCCTTTTTTATAAAAAATTTCTGCCAGGTGAAGACTACATAAATCAACATGACCAGAAACGAAGAAAATCCCAGCATGCTGTGAGCCGTAATCAGGGAACCTTTCGATCCAATAATCATCAGTACGTGGGCTGTAATATTCAGCAGAATTCCCAGTGTTAAAAACGTAAGAACGCCTAATGAGACCGATTTATATTGATGAATAGTTATAAATCCTATTCCATACAAAAGCAATGAAAGAGAAATAATTATTGCGCCGGCTACGGTTAGTGAATTCATTGTTATATCACTGATTTTATAAAAATTAATATCTGATTATGATCGGATTACACCTGCTTTTCCCGGATTTTGTCTAAAACTACTCATTTTTGGAAAATGTGTTTACCCGAACAGACAAACCAGGAGAATTCAACCCGCCAATTCCAAACGGGCCGGAAAACAACATCCGGTAAATTACCATACTGCGCCGTCGTTTGTTTTAACTACGTAATCGGGCAACGGATTTGATACAGAAAAGACCTTCATTTTTTCGTACGGTTCAATCACGATATCATTTTCAGCAATTTCTCCATTTTCAGCAAGTACAGCCTTAAGGTTTAATTTCAGATGTTCAGCAAAAAACGGATAAACTGCTTTTCGTTTCGAAAATTCATATCCATGTTTATCATTGGGCAGGTGAACGTTTTTCACCCGGTTTTCGACTCCCATCAGCCGGTAGATGTACTGAATATGCGGGAATTCCACCTCGGGCGTATTTTTGGTCCAGTCGTCGCCGTCGGAAACCAGCAGCATCGGGCGCGGGCAGGCCAGCGCTGCAATCTCGACATTATTGGTCTGATGGTGATCGCTTTTATGAACGGGCATTCCGCTTTCGCACATGCAGCCGCCAAAAAAGTGGGCCGAAACCTGCACCACCGGGACCGAAACTTTTACCCGGTTATCGACCGCCGTCAGCAGGAAAGCCTGGGTTGCCCCGCCCGAAGCACCGGTAACGCCAATCCGCCGGGGATCGACTTTGTCGAGCGAAAGCAAAAAATCGAGCGCCCGGATGCTGTTCCACAGTTGCTGTTTCAGCGCCAGTGGATGGTTGTGTACCCAGCCCAGTTCGCCCATTTCGCCGTACCCCACCATGTCGTACGAAAAAACCGCTGCCCCCATTTTGGCAAGCGCCGCACATCGGATTTGAGCATCGGCACGGTAACGACCGTAATCTTCCGGTTTCGACCAGTGCCCGTGAGCCGAGAGAATTCCGGCCATTTTTTTGTTCGTTTTTTCGGGGAGGTACAAACTTCCGGTAACAAAAACCCCGGGAAGGCTCTCGAAAGCGACATTGACAACCGAGTACCCGTTGTATTTCCGTTCTTCAGAGTATCGCGGGTTTAACGGGGTCCGGGCCGGCAGCGGATCGAGACCGGCACCTTTAAAAATCCCTTCGCGGATAACTTTGGCGCGTGCCAGCCACGCCTCCCGGGTTGAATATTCTTCTTTCAGTTGCTGAATGACGGCTTTCGCCTGATCTTCGGTATAATAATGCCCGACACAAAGGTTCGGATCGGAATTATTCTGCGAACGGGAAACAAAAGCCCCGAACAACAGTATCAGTAAAATTCCCAAAATATTCGTTTTCATCACCTGCTGGTTTTAATAGTTAATCCTTTGTTTACATATGTTTTCAAAATCTTCCTGCTTCGACGGAACAACCCAACTTCACGGACTTTCGAATGGCCAGATTGATATCAGCCGTATCATTTGTTTCAGGGTGATAAAGATAATATTTCAATCCATTTCCGGTTAAACAGTCACAGATTTATTCACATTCGGCTATTTTTAAAAAACAAGTGAAATTTAAAAATGATTTTAAGAAGAAACGTGTTGAAAGGCCCCGGGGTAAATGCTGCAAATCATACCAAAGCCTGTATGCTACCCGACGATTATCACATGTTTCGTGGCGGCAGCGGATACGAAAGTTTGAAACAGATTTCGGGAAGCGCCATCGAAATTTTTCATTTGAACGATTTTGTGACTTCCATTCCCCGCGAAAAGCAAAAAGAAAGCGACCAGTATTTCCGGGCGACGGGGCAGCGCCTTTCCATCAAATTGTTAGCGATTTATCGCAACAGGGAACACCAAAAGTATTGTCGCTCGAACTGTTCAATGGAAGTTACTGGAAAAACGATGCTCTGGAATAGGCAAAAACAGTGCTTCGCAAAATGAAACAGCTCACCGGATCGGTTAAAGTTTAAACTTCGTCGAGATGTTGCCGTATAACCGATTTGATTTCTCCGGCATTTTTCACCCCCACACCCGTCCACCGGGGCGAACCATTTTTAAAAAGAATGAGGGTTGGAATGCTGCGAACCTGGTACAGAGTTGCTATGAACGGGTTTTTGTCAACGTTCACCTTAATAATCCGGATATTGTCCTTTAATTCTTCCTTCACTTCCTTTAAAATGGGCGGCATCATTTTGCATGGGCTGCACCAGTCGGCATAAAAATCGACTAAAACCGGACGGTTCGAACTGATGATATTTTCAAATTTCGCGTTCACGGGTATCCTCCCTCCCTTTTTTTCGTTTCTTCACAACCGTGTCAACCAAATCGCCCGCAAGATAACCTGCTGCTGCACCCCAAATCGTACTCCAGTACCAAACTGACTGAATGGGACAGGTGCCGCTGGTACAACCGATGAATTTCCAATATAAAAATCCACCGGCAGCTCCTGCCAGCGTGAATATTATCTGTACTTTTTGATTTCGAATTCTTTCTTTCATCTTGCTCATTTTCCTCTTGAAACAACAAAAGCCCCAATAAGTTCTCAGCAGGAAATGACTATATACAATGGCTGATAGAAAAAATTTAATATTCAGCGAAATTGTAGCTGAAAAATCCGGACATCATCTTTCATTTCTTTATGTTTTATACTAATTTCGTGAAAACAATTATCAATCAATTTCTTTAATATGAAAAAATTCAATTCCCTCCTCATTCTTTTATTCATTGTTGGTTTTCTTTCGTGTACGACCAATAATAAAAGCGACGAAAAGCTTTCTGTCCCGTATGTACAGTTCCAGTTGGAAAACGGACTGGATGTTGTGTTGCATCAGGACAAATCGGATCCGGTGGTTGCAGTGGCCATTATTTACCATGTAGGCTCGAACCGCGAAGTGCCCGGAAAAACCGGATTTGCCCATCTTTTTGAACACATGATGTTCCAGCAGTCGGAAAACGTGGGACAAGATGAATTCTTCAAAAAAATTCAGGGCGCCGGCGGAACACTCAATGGCGGCACCGGAAACGACCAGACCATCTATTACGAAGTGGTGCCGAAAAATTCCCTCGAAATGGTTTTATGGATGGAATCGGACCGAATGGGCTTCCTTGAAAACACCGTAACCCAGTCGGCCTTTGCCAACCAGCAAAACGTTGTCCAGAACGAAAAACGGCAGATGGTTGACAACCGCCCCTACGGGCACAACGGCGATGTAATTGCCAAAAACCTCTATCCCGAAGGTCATCCCTACAGCTGGACGGTCATTGGTGAAATGGAAGATTTGTTCAACGCCACCGTGGACGATGTCAAGGCATTTCATTCAAAATTTTATGTACCCAATAACACCACCCTTGTTTTGGCCGGCGATTTCGAAGTTGAAGAGGTAAAACCCCTCATTGAGAAATATTTCGGAGAAATTCCGGCAGGTGAAAAAGTGGAAGATTTAAAACCGCAGCCGGTTCAGCTTGCTGAAACAAAAAAATTGTACCACGAAGACAACTTTGCCAAAACGCCGCAACTGACCATGATTTGGCCTACCGTTGAAGAATACAACCCCGATGCTTACGCGCTGAATTTCCTGGCACAGGTACTGGGCAGCGGCAAAAAATCGCCCTTCTACCGCGTTATTGTCAAGGATAAAAAACTGGCGCCACGGGCCGGAGTTTACAACAATGCTCAGGAACTGGCCGGCCAGTTTACCATCTCCATCAATGCCAACGCCGAAACCAGCCTCGCCGACGTGGAAAAAGCCGTTTTTGAAGCATTTGCCCTTTTCGAAACAGAAGGCATTACTGAAAAAGATTTGGAAAAACACAAAGCCGGACTGGAAACCCAGTTTTACAACGGTATCAGTTCGGTGCTGAACAAGTCGTTCCAACTGGGCATGTACAACGAATATGCAGGCTCGCCCGGTTTTATTGAACAGGACATCGCCAACATTAAGGCAGTCACCATCAGCGACATTTTGCGGGTTTACGAAAAATATATCAAAGGAAAACCCTACCTGGCCACTAGTTTCGTTCCCAAAGGACAGGTGGGATTGATTGCCGAAAACTCGGTTGACGCCGGAATTGTGGAAGAAAACATTGCCAACGCCACCCAGGTCGATCAGTCGGCCATTGCCGAAGAAGAGGAAATTGCAAAAACCCCGACCCTTTTCGACCGTACCGTTGAACCGGCCATTGGACCGGATCCGGAAATTACTGTCCCCACCGTTTGGACCGGAGAAATTGCCAACGGAATGAAAATTTACGGCATCGAACAAAACGAACTGCCCCTCATCCAGTATTCCATTGTCCTCGATGGCGGCCACATCCTGGCCACGAAAGATAAAGCCGGTATTGCCGGGTTCCTGGCCAGCATGATGACCGAAGGCACAGCAAACAAAACCCCGGAAGAACTGGAAGAAGAAATTGATTTACTGGGCGCCAGCATCAGCGTTTCAGCCGGGACCGAATCGATGAGCATTTTTGTAAACTGCCTCACCCGGAATTTCGAGAAAACCCTGGCGCTGGTGGAAGAAATCCTGCTGCAACCCCGCTGGGACGAAGAACAGTTCGAACTGATTAAAATGCGGATGCTCAACAATATCAAACGCAACCAGTCCAATCCCGACTACCTTTCGTATGTGGCCTTCAACAAACTCGTATTTGGCGACGATAACATCCTGTCAGTTCATAATGACGGGACCCTTGAATCCATCGAATCCATTACCATGGACGACCTAAAGGCATTCTATCAGAAAAGCTTTTCTCCTTCGGTAGCCCGGATGCACATTACCGGGAAAATCGACAAAGCCCGTGTGGAAACCGGTTTACAAAGCCTGGCTGCCAACTGGAAACCGTTCGAAGTGGTAATCCCTGAAATTCCGGTCCCCGCACTGCCCGAAAAACCGGCCATCTTTTTTGTCGATGTTCCGGGTGCCAAACAATCCGTTATTAACATCGGGCATTATTCGATTCCCCGTACTTCGGAAGACTATTTCCCGGCAACCGTGATGAATTACAAACTGGGCGGAAGTTTCAGCGGGATTGTCAACCTCATCCTCCGCGAAGAAAAAGGCTACACCTACGGGGCGCGTACCTATTTTTCATCGGGGAAAAATTATGGTTACTTTGTGGCTGCTGCCAGTGTCCGTACCACAGCAACCCAGGAATCGGTGCAGATATTTAAAGATGAAATGGAAAAATACCGCAACGGCATTTCTGAAGAAGACCTGGAGTTCACAAAAAACGCCCTGGTCAAATCCAATGCACTCAATTTCGAAACCCTGGGTTCACTGCACGGGATGCTCCGGAATATCAGCGCCTACAACCTGCCGTTCGATTACGTGAAAAAAGAAGAGGCTTTTGTTAAATCGCTTACGGCCGAAACTCACCAGGCGCTGGCACAGAAACTAATCCAGCCCGAACACATGATTTATGTGGTGGTGGGCGATGCCGAATCGCAGGTACCTGCCCTGAAAAAAATCGGGCTCGGCGATCCGGTTTTAATGAAACTGTAAAAAATGACACAACAATAACTCGGAAAGGCTCAATTTTTTTGGGCCTTTCCTTTTAACTTCACATTTTATGGTTTCTGCAAATCATACTGAAATGGACCGAATAGAACTGTTCCGCGGCGACATAACCCAACTGGCAGTGGACGCCATTGTGAATGCCGCCAACACCACTTTGCTGGGCGGCGGCGGGGTCGATGGCGCCATTCACCGCGCGGCCGGAAATGAATTGCTCGCCGAATGCCGCACCTTAAACGGCTGCCCTACCGGCGATGCCAAAATTACCCGAGGATACAACCTGCCGGCAAAATATGTGATACACACGGTTGGCCCGGTGTGGCATGGCGGCCATTCGGGCGAAGCAGAGAAACTGGCCTCCTGTTACCGGCTCAGCCTGGAAACCGCAGTTGCCAACGGCATAAAAACCATCGCTTTTCCCAACATCAGCACCGGCGTGTACGGTTACCCAAAACCCGAAGCAGCACAAATCGCCATCGACGAAGTGGCCCGATTCCTCGAAAACCACCCCAAAATGGAACGGGTAATTTTTTGCGTTTTCGGCGAAGAAAACGAAGCCATTTACCGGCAGATTTTAAACGATTGAAAAAAGCTGCGAGCTTCGAGTCACGAGCCGGAAAACTGCGACTGCGACTAAAAACTGTGACTGAAAACTTTCTTCACCGCGAAGGCGCAAAGACGCAAAGAAAAAGCCATAAATCATCAATCAGTACTCCACGGGCTTCGAAACGGTAGCCCCAGAGGGGCGAAATATGTGTAGCCCCGGCATTTATGCCGGGGTTGATGCGGACACCGGAGAACCGCGGTGCAACCCATTTCCTGGTTTGAAATGACGCCCTTCCTTGCGCCGCCCGGAAGAATTCGTTCGGATGGGTAATGCAGGATTGAGGGATTATTCCTTGTTCAACGCTGTCAGGTTTTGCAAATGCTGACAGGTTGGGGCCGCGAGCTGCGAGCCACAAGCTTCAAGCCACGAGCCGGAAAACTGCGACTGCGACTGATCACTGATCACTGCGACTGAAAACTTTTTTCACCGAGAAGGTGTAAAGGAAAATCTGTAGGTTGAGTGGGATTCAGAGTTGAGACAAAAAGATGCAGATTGGCACAATTCAATCTTACCTTATCTGCCAATTTCCTGTTCAATAAAACCGGTGCAATCCTTGTTTTGTATTTTACGCTTTATTATT
>CAZHKI010000107.1:0-2766 GCA_964533365.1 uncultured Maribellus sp.
ATTCGGCCAGCAGCCAGTTGCCCAACTATGTTTTTCCCATCGTTCCGCTTATTGCCGTTCTCACGGCCAAATGGATCGACATTGCCCTTGAACAAAAAGTAAAACTGTTGAAGGTTTTCCAGGTTACCCAGCGTGTGGTTGTTATCCTGCTTTGGGCCGGGGTTTTTGTTGTGGCGCTCTATCTTTTTCCCAAAGCCGACTGGTATATTTGGGTGTTGATTGTTGCCGGAATTGCTGCCAGTTACTACCTTCCGCAAATCACCGGTGACAGGGGTATGCGGCTGGTTTTGCCGTCAGTCATTGTTTTTGTCTGTTTCGCGGTTGTCGTTAATCTGCACGTTGTCCCTTATATGTTCAGTTTTCAGGCGCCGCCCAAAGCTGCCCGTTATTATACTGAGTTTGCAAAAGAAAATGAAAAATTGTACAATTATAAATATGGCCAGTACGAACTCTTTTTTTACAGCGAACCACAAGCCATTCAGTTGTATTCCGATGAGGAGATGAAAGCTGTGGCTGGGATAAGTGGAAACTGGATTTTTACCGATGCCGAAGGTTTTTCCGAAATTGAAAAACTGAAACTGATACCCGATTTTGTGATGGAATACCGCCATTTGTACCTAAACCGCGCCGGACGTTTTTTTAACCCACGGACCCGTAATTATGTACTGCAACCCATGTACCTGATAAAATACTAACTATGCAAAAAGCCGGAAATTATAAACTTGTGCTGCTGGCAGCGCCATTGTTGTTCCTGCTCTTTTCGGCGCCCAGCGCGCTCGATTATGTTTTTCATTACCCCGATGAAAAATATTATACCGACGCCGTGTTGCAGATGATGGAGAAAGGCGACCTTTTCACGCCTTACCAGGCCGACGGTGCGCCACGGTTTAAAAAACCAATTGTGACCTACTGGGTTTTAATGGGAAGTTACCATTTGTTTGGAGTGAGCCGCATTTCGTCGCGCCTCTTTTTCTGGCTGGCCGGCGCCCTGCTTGTGCTGGTTACTTTTTTGATGGTAAAGTCGGTTTCGAAAAACCAAAAAACAGCTCTGATCGCCGCTTTTATCACTGCTTCGAACCCGTTGGTTCTGATTAGCGCCAGTCGTTCCATTCCTGACATTTTGTTGGTTTTGTTTTTAACCGTCAGCGCATGGGGATTTCTGGAAATTCTGATCTCGGTTGAACCACGAAAAATATATTACTGGATGGCTTATCTCGGAGCTGCCCTGGCTTTCGAAACCAAAGGTTTTCCGGCCGCTGTATATGCCGGCGTCAGCATGTTGTTCCTGCTTTTTAATCCGTGGAAGACTAAAAAACTGAAGCAAATCCTCGAGCCTTTTTCAGTTTCAGTGGCCATTATTGTTGCCCTAAGCTGGTTTATCGTGATGTATTTTGAACACGGGAGCGCCTATTTTTCTTCGTTTTTCGCCGATCAGGTGGGCGACCGCGTTTCATCGAAATCGGTGCAGGTTGTTAAAAACCTGTTATTGGGATTGGTTACCCTGGTTGCATTTTTGATTCCCTGGGTTTTGATGGCCATTTCAAAATCCAAAAACCTGAAAAAAAACATTGCAAAACCTTCGCTTCAAAATAAAGCAGTTTTTGCTTTTATACTGATTTGGATTGTGCTGACTATCCTGATGTCGGGGGCTGTTTTTAAATTCTACGACCGTTATGTACTTCCTGTCATTCCGCTGGCAGCATTTCTTCTGGCCTGGATTTTTAGAGAAACAGGCAGCCGTTGGGGAAGGTTATTTCTGAAAATATTTCTTGGTCTCAACCTGTTTGTCCTCGCGGTAAATATTTTGTATGCTGCTTTCATTGTTCCCGATTTCATTTTGATTTTAGGGACAGTGACCGGATGCACATTTGTTGTGGCCTGGTTTTTCGGTGCGTTTAAAACTATCGCTGAAGAAATTCAGATTTCCGGTGGAATTATGCTCTTGTTTTTCAATGGGTTTATTTTGTTGTATCCGCTTTTGATGCCTAACCCGGGGCATCAGCTGACTGAAAACCTAAAACGTGCCGGGATTTCGGGCACCGACAAAGTGTATGTGTACGGAAATATCCGGACAGCATCGAATATTCGCATTCACAGCCAAAACCATTTTGACGTGGTGAGTATGGATACTGTTTTTTCGTTACCTGCCGGCTCGGATCATTTTCTGGTTTTTGATACACGTGAGCAGGATCGACTTGATTTAAGCAGTTATAAAATATTGGAAGGTTCGGAAGAGTGGTTACGCGTACAAGTCGCAAAATTCCCTGCTTTGCTGGCAGAACCGGTTGAAAAAATTAAGGGAAACGGCATAAAATACCGTATTGCAAAACCGATAACAAAAAAATGAACAAGCTCGGAAAAAAACATTACCTGATTATTGGGATTTGGTTTTTGGCCAACCTGTTGCAAGCCATCTTTACCGGGCTGCATTCCGACGAGTCGTATTACTGGATGTACTCGCAAAACCTTGACTGGGGTTATTTCGATCATCCGCCAATGGTTGCAATTCTGATATTTGCCGGGCAGTGGTTGTTGTCCGGTGAGATGGGCGTCAGGCTTCTTATCGTTTTGATTTCAACGATTACTTTTGCGTTGATTTTAAATGAGTTGAACGAAAAGAAAGATTTGCTTTTTGCCGGAATTTTTATGTTATCGTTTCCGCTCATACATACCCATATTTCAGGATTTTTGGCTATTCCCGATGTTCCGCTGTTATTTTTCAGCATACTCTTTCTGCTGGCATACCGAAAATTCCTCAACCGCCCG
>CAZHKI010000107.1:2776-6915 GCA_964533365.1 uncultured Maribellus sp.
TTGGCGCCAGGTTATTTTGCTTTCGGTTTTGATTGCGGCCATGATTTACAGTAAATACCACGCGTTCCTGATTGTCGGGTTCACCGTTTTATCCAACCTGAAACTGTTTAAAAGTAAATATTTCTACGGAATTGTTATTCTCACCCTGGTTTTGTTGCTACCCCATCTGTTGTGGCAAGTCGAAAACGAATTTCCAACATTTAAATATCATTTGGTTGAACGCGCCAAGCCATTTCAGTTGAAATATGTTTTACCCTATCTGGCCGGATTGTTGGTTGCAGCCGGGCCGCTGTCGGGCATCCTGGTTTTCTGGAAACTGCGGCGGTATAAACCGGCAACCTTGTTTCAACGGGGGCTCCTTTTCAATATTCTGGGATTTTTCGCCCTGTTTTTTATGATGAGTTTCAAAAATCGCATCGAGTTGCACTGGGTGGCGGCTGTTATCCCCATGCTGATGTTGCTCAGCTATCCGCTGATTTCTGATGATCTTGTCGTCAAACGCTGGTTTAAACGGTTAGCTGTCCCGGTTATCGTGCTGATGTTGATGTTCAGGATTTACATTGCCATGGATTTTATCCCGAACGTAGGGCAGGTGAAAATCACCTTTTACAACCGTGAAGCCGGCGCCCGCGAAATTGAAAAGCTGGCTGAAGGGAAAAATGTGGCATTTTTCAATAATTATGCGGCAGCCAGCAATTATGCTTTTTATACGGGCCATCCGGTGGTTCACCTTTCCACGCCCGATTACCGGTTTTGCCAGTATGACTTGTGGAACGACGAAACGCCGGCCGACGGGAAACCGCTTTTCGCGGTACAGTCGAGACATATGAACCCGCCTGTTATAATGGAAACCGTAACGGGCGAGAAAAAAGGGTTTGTTGTCATCGAAAAATTTCTTTCGCTGAAAGGTTTGCACATTCAATACGAAAAAAGTACAAATCTGGACGACGGGACTGAGTTTGCCTTCCTGTTAACGAATACAAACCAACATCCGGTTTTTACCAGCCACAAGGCTAATCCCTGCCTGGCCGTTTCACAGCATAAAACCGAGCTGGAATTTGTCCCGCTGAACCTGTCTTCTGAAAAAGAGTCCATCGCACCGGGTGGTAAAGCCCAAATCAAACTTTTCCTTCCCAAAAACCGGTTTTCCAACCAGGAACCCCTTGTTTTTTATACCCGGACAAAAGAAAACATCCGGGGAGAAATTGTATCTGTTAAACCGGAAAAGATGTAAAATGATAATCTCATCCCGGTAATCCGTTTTCTATCCGCTTTTTTAACAGTAACTCCAATCGCTAATACCACGGGCTAACGTTCAGCTTTCGCCTCGTTTCTTCTATGTATTATTTATACTTCAAATAGGTTGTAATTAGAAATATGTAATTCTATTTGTCGACTTGATGATATTTTGTCAAAATTAATTTGATATAATATCAAAATGAGCAAATTATTCTATTTGTATTAATAATTTGTTAATTGAGCTGTGTTTTGAAATTTGAAAAGAGGTAATTGCTGTAAAACATACATATTTTTGAACAATAACCTATTTTTAAATAGGGTTAATAAAAAAATATGGTTATTTATTTTGATAATACATGTTAATTTAAGGGGGTATTGTATATTTTATACAAAAATGAAAACAATAAAACAACAGAAAAACAAAGTTTAACTTTTAAAATTTTACGATTATGAGAAAGACATTATGGATTACAGCAAGTTTGTTACTGTTAATGGTACTGGCCCCCAATACACAGGCACAGGAATGGAATACCGGATTGGATATTTACAGCAGCTATGTTTGGCGCGGCACAAAATTCGGTTCGGGCCCGGCTTTTCAGCCATCGGTTGAATTCAGCGCCGGAGGTTTTGCCGTTGGCGCCTGGGGTTCCTACTCGGCATCGACCGACGAAGCCGCGGAAGCCGATTTGTATATGAATTACGGGTTCGATCTGGGAGAAAAAAGTTCCCTGACGTTTACCGTGACCGATTATTATTTTCCTGGTTCTTCATGGCTGACCGGCACATCGCATTACATAGAGCCGATGGTTAATCTTGGACTGGGCGCTTTTTCGTTAACCGGCGCTTACATGATGAACGACGGCGCCGGCGATATGTACCTCGAAGCCGCGGTTGCAGCCGGCCCTGTCAGCATCACCCTGGGCGGAGGCGACGGAGCTTACACTGTGGACAGCAAATTTAACATTTGCAATATTGGCGTCAGTACCTCCAAAGAGATCAAAATCACCGATACTTTCTCTCTCCCTGTTTCAGGCGCAGCTATCCTGAATCCGTCATCCGAGCAATTTCACATTGTAGTAGGAATTTCACTGTAATTTAAAATTTCAAAACGATGAAAAAGATTGAAGCTATTATTCGCAAAACAAAATTTGACGATGTTAAAGAAGCCCTTTACGCAGTTGGAATTGAATTTTTCTCTTTCTGGGATGTGCGGGGTGTCGGACAGGCACGCGAAGGTCGTGTTTATCGTGGAATTGTTTACGATACCAGTACCATCGAACGGACCAAACTGGAAATCATTGTACGTGAGAAAAATGTAGAAAAAACGGTTAAGGCAGTTCTTTCTTCTGCCCGTACGGGTGAAATCGGCGACGGCAAAATTTTTATTGTCCCCATCGAGGAATCATACAGAATCAGAACCGGTGAAAAAGGTGATGAATCACTTTTTATAAAAGGGAAAGAGGAATAAAAAAATCAAGTTGAATAAAAATAATACAATATCATGGAAGAAGCTTTAACAATAGATACGCTTGCCAAATCTGCGGAAGGTGTGGCCATGTCACTCGATACATTATGGGTATTAATTGCAGCGGCCCTTGTTTTTTTTATGCAGGCAGGTTTTGCCCTTGTAGAAGCAGGTTTCACCCGTTCAAAAAACACGGTGAATATTCTCACAAAAAACCTGATTGATTTTGCCTTAGGTTCTCTTATTTTCTGGGTGATCGGGTTCAGTTTCATGTTTGGGGAAGATATTGCGGGATTTATAGGAAAACCGGATTTGTTTTTTCTGCACGGGTGGGAAGGTGCCATCCCTGCTGAAGCATTCCTGCTATTCCAAACCGTTTTTGCGGCTACCGCAGCAACTATCGTTTCCGGAGCTATGGCTGAAAGAACTGAATTCAAGTCCTATTTCTACTATTCAATGGCCATCTCGGCAATTATTTATCCTATTTCCGGCCACTGGGTCTGGGGTGGAGGATGGTTATCTCAGATGGCAACACCATTCCATGATTTTGCCGGCTCAACTGTAGTGCATGCGGTTGGTGGAATTATTGCATTTACCGGTGCGATGGCGTTGGGACCCAGAATAGGAAAATACAACGGGAAAAAAGTTCATGCCATTCCCGGTCACAATATGACGTACGGTGCGCTTGGTGTATTTATCCTTTGGTTAGGCTGGTTTGGTTTTAACCCAGGTTCTCAGTTGGCTGCGGCAGGGCCAGACAATGCAAATGCAGTGGCTCACATATTTGTAACCACCAACCTTGCTGCAGCAGCCGGAACAGTCGGCGCACTTGTGGTAAGCTGGCTTCGTTACGGCAAACCCAGTTTGAGTTTTGCATTAAACGGTGCCCTGGCAGGCCTTGTGGCTATTACGGCAGGTTGCGATGCTGTCAGCGATATTGGGGCTGTTGTAATTGGGTTACTTGCCGGTATTATACTGGTTTATGCTGTTACATTCTTTGATCATGTCCTTCATATCGACGACCCGGTAGGAGCCATTTCAGTACACGGTATTGGAGGTATCTTCGGAACTCTGATGGTAGGTCTTTTCTCTCAAAGCGGAGGATTGTTTTACGGCGGTGGCGTAAACCTGCTTTTATCCCAGATGGTGGGTGTTGTGAGTATTGGTGCTTGGGCGTTCATCCTTGGATTTGTATTATTCAAAATATTAAACGCAACCATTGGGTTACGCGTTCCTAAACGAATTGAAGAAGAAGGCCTCGATGTTTACGAACATGGCGAAAGCGCATACAATTAACCTCCTCCGGTTTTTTAAGTCTGTAGCTGTCTGATTTTAAGCCCGTCGAACGCGACGGGCTTTCCTTTTAAAAAATCGTATTGTCAAAGGATAGTTGAGTTAGTTGAGTTAGGTTAGTGAAAACAAAACCGGTGCATTT
>CAZHKI010000107.1:6925-9838 GCA_964533365.1 uncultured Maribellus sp.
AAACCTGCATAAAGTTGAGTTAGTTTAGTTGGATTTCGTTAAACCAAAACCGGTACAATTATCAGATTGGCCGGTTTTTTTATGGCAAATTGTTCATAAGATTTTCTTCAGAAACTGTTTCCGGGATTTTCAGGATACTATTTTTGCTTTTTCAAAAAAAATAAGAAAGCCATGATGCAAACCTGGTTCGAATGTAAAGTGAAGTACCTGAAAGTATCGCAAAGCGGTAAAGAGCAAATGACAACCGAAAATTTCCTACTCGACGCCGTTTCGTTTACCGACGCCGAAACAAGGATGATCCGGCAAATGATGCAGATGGTAAAAGGCGGAGAGTTTACTGTTACCGATATCCGGAAATCAAAAATTGCCGAAGTTTTTCCTTACGAATCCGGCGAGTGGTGGTTTAAAGCCACCGTAAACCTGGTTGCCGTTGACGAAGAGGCCGGAAAGGAAAAGAAACTCAGGACTTATTACCTGGTGATGGCCGACGATATTAAGGAAGCGCTTACCCGCCTCGAAGAGAGTTTGTCCTACCTCGTTATTCCGTATGTTACCTCGTCGCTGGCCGTGAGCACCATTGTCGATGTGTTTCCGTATGAACCAGCCGAGGCGCTCATCCCGGAAGGTTTCAAACCGGTAAAGGATGTTGCGAATGATGATTTCAGGGAAGAAAACGATGAAGATCTATCTGACGAAACGGATGAAGTAGAAGAAGAACAAGACGAAATAAACTAAGAAATGGTTCTGGGATCACTGTTGTCCGGGTAAAAGCATTTTCGGGATGAGATTCTTCACTTCATTTCGTTTAGAATGACAGCAAGTTAGGTCGTAAAGGGTGTTATAGAGGGGTGGTTTTACGGCGTTGCCGCAAAACCACCCTTCTGTAACACAAAAGACTCTACGAACCTGTCATTCCGTCTCGCCACAGGCGAGAGAGGAATCTCACAAAATTAACCGGACACTAATGCTTTGAAATATAAAAAATCAGCCTCTTTCGGTTTTTTTCAATCCTGAATGCCAATACGGCCGTATCAAAAGTCAGAAAAACAGAAATACCCCGGATTTTCTTTTAACTGAGGTAGGGTATTTCCTGCTTCATGTGTCACAGGTCATATGAATCATATCTGGAATTTAACGAATGGTGGAATCATTCCATTTCGTTTTTAAATTTAATAGTTTTTTAGGTTAGTTTAGTTAGTAAAACCATCTGTAACGAAAATTTGCAGGTGGTTTTTTACTATTCCCGATTTATCAGAAAAGAATAAACCTTTTGCTGTAATCCGGCTTTTTATTTAAGTTTGTTTTCACCGAAGACTTAAAATGAACAAAAACGGCGCCATTTCAAATTCAGAATCCACCTTAAAAAACATTCATGCTTTTCGTGAAATGTATTTCAGGTATCATGGCCGGCTGGTGTTGTTTGCCAACAAGTTTACCGGCGACCTTCAGGTTTCGCAGGACCTGGTTCAGGATGCTTTCCTGAAATTGTGGGAAAAGGAGTTTGCCGAAACCATTGAATCGCCCAAAGCCTACCTGTTCCAGGCGGTAAAAAACAGTTGCCTGAACCATCACCGCCACATTAATATCAAAAATTCAGCAGAAAAGATACTGGCTGAGAAGATCGACGCCTTTGAAAAGTCGGTTTTTTATGAAACAGACGATCCGTTGCACAGTTTACTGGAACATGAAATTGGTGAGAAAGTGGAAACCATCGTTCAGTCGATGCCCGAAAAATGCCGGGAAGTATTCCGGATGAGCCGCCGCGATTATAAGAAAAACAAACAAATTGCCCTCGAAATGGGTATTTCCGAGAAAATGGTTGAGAAGCACATTTCAAAAGCGCTGGCCCTGTTGCGCAAGGGCCTCTCCGATTATTTGACCATACTGCTTATCTTATATAGTATAAACTTCTTTAATAAAATCTAAAAAATATACTACTGCCCTGAAAATTTTGGAAAAGATTCCTTGCTTTGCTGCGGAATGACGGAATTTTTAATGATGTTCACGGTTGAAAGGGGATTGGGTGGCTTTGCCACCCAATCCCCTTTCAATCGCCAGGTAAGACTCAACTCGCTGTCATTCTGCTCCCGCCCCAGGCGGGAGTAAGAATCTTCTAAACGAAACGTTTATCCGGATAGTGGTAAAAAATTTACTTATTAGGGGTAGGGGTACCTGCTCCTGGAGTGTCAAACCATTGAAAGAACAACGGAATGGATTCAAAACGAACAATAAAAGAATTAATCATTGCCCATCTTGACGGTGAATTATCCGGTGCGGAATTGCAAAAACTAACTGACTGGCTGGCTGCCTCAGACGAAAACGTAAAATATTACGCCCGGGTGAAAGACCTTTGGGAAGCTTCATTGGCCGATGCTTCACAGGTTGCTGAAACCGAAAGGGAATGGGTGAAATTCCTTGCCAAAATCCGGAACGAGGTTCGTCATAACATATTCCAGCAGTACAATAACCGGCAGTTGTTTTTAAGGTTGGCCGCCATCCTGATTATTGGCGTGGTAACCGGCGCCCTGGCCGTGAAATATGCCACCCGGCAGGAGCCCATTTTCATTACTTCCGTTGCGCCCAAAGGTTCGGTTGCGCAAATGGTATTAGCCGACAGTACGCTGGTTTACCTGAATGCCGGGTCCGAAATCAGGTATTCGCCCGAAACAAAACAAAACCGGAGGGAGGTTTTTTTGAATGGCGAGGCCTGGTTCGATGTGGCCAAAAACAACAAAAAGCCTTTTGTGGTCCATACATCGGGCTACGATGTACAGGTTACCGGAACGCGCTTTAATGTAAAATCGTACTCCACCGAAAATGAGATTACCACAACTCTTGAAGAGGGAGAGGTACAAATCACCTCTTCCGGGAATTTCAGGCTGGCGCAAACCGTCGTTTTACAACCCGGCGAAC
>CAZHKI010000108.1:0-2843 GCA_964533365.1 uncultured Maribellus sp.
GTATTATGTGAACGATCCCGAACGGTACGGGGTGGTGGAATTCAACGAAACCGGCAAAGTCATCAGCATTGAGGAGAAACCCGAACACCCAAAATCGAACTACGCTGTAACCGGACTCTATTTTTACTCGAACGACGTGGTGGAAAAAGCAAAAAACCTGAAGCCATCGAAACGCGGAGAACTGGAGATTACCGACCTCAACCGGCTCTATCTCAACGAAAACCGGCTCAACGTCAAACTATTGGGGCGGGGTTTTGCCTGGCTCGACACCGGCACCCACGACAGTTTGCTGCAGGCGTCAAATTTTATTGCCACCATCGAACAACGGCAGGGATTAAAAGTTTCGTGCATCGAAGAAATTGCTTACAAAAAAGGATTTATCAGCAAAGAACAGCTAATTGAACTTGCCCGGCCGTTAAGTAAAAACCAGTATGGACAGTACCTCCTGCGGCTGGCCGAAAAACAAATTATTTCTTTCTAGAAAATGAACATTATTAAAACGCCACTACCCGGTTTGCTGATGATTGAACCCCGGGTTTTTGAAGACGAACGAGGATATTTTTTTGAATCGTACCAGCAGGAACGCTATTTTCAGCATGAAATAAAAACCGTATTTATCCAGGATAACGAATCAAAATCAAGCCGCGGGGTCGTTCGTGGCCTGCATTACCAGCTAGCTCCGTTTGACCAGGCAAAACTGGTACGTGTGGTCGAAGGAAGAGTTTTCGATGTGGCGATTGATTTGCGAAAAGGCTCGCCCACATTTGGTAAATGGTTTGGGGCCGAACTCGACAGCACCAACAAACGGCAGTTGTTTATCCCGCGTGGGTTTGCCCACGGATTCTCGGTGCTGAGCGAAACTGCCGTCTTTGCATACAAATGCGACAACTGTTATCACAAAGAGTCGGAACGGGCCATCAACATTAACGACCCCAAACTAGCCATCAACTGGCAACTTCCCGAAAATGAACAGATTGTTTCCCAGAAAGACCGGTTGGCACCGTTTTTCGACCAGGCCGAAATGAACTTTAAATTTTAAACAAATGAAGATTCTGATTACCGGCGCATACGGACAACTGGGCAACGAACTGAACGTCTTGTCCAGCCAGTATCCGGAATGGCAGTTTCTGTTCACCGACGCCGACACGCTCGATATTACCGACTCAAAAGCCGTTGAATTATTTTTCCAAACCCATCTCCCCGGAGTGGTGATTAACTGTGCCGCCTACACCGCGGTTGACAAAGCGGAAACCGATACCGAAACCGCACGGAAAATCAATGCACTTGCCCCGGAAATTCTGGCAAAATATTCCAAAAAATGCAGGGCGAAATTTATCCACATTTCCACCGATTACGTGTTCGACGGAAATGCCTGCACCCCGATGAAGGAAACAGACACAGAGAATCCGGCCAGCGTTTACGGCGCCACCAAATGGGAAGGAGAGAAACTGGCGCAGGCCGAAAATCCCGGGATGATCATTATCCGCACGTCGTGGCTCTATTCAACTTTCGGGAACAATTTTGTAAAAACCATGCTCCGCTTCGGAAAAGAAAAGGGCAGACTGAATGTGGTATTCGACCAGGTGGGCTCGCCAACTTATGCCGCCGACCTGGCAGAAGCTATTCTTATTATCGTTGCTGCTTCTGAAAAGACTCCGGAAAAATTCGTTCCCGGTATTTATCATTTTTCCGACGAAGGTGTAGCCAGTTGGTACGATTTTGCCAAAGCCATTTTCGAAATCTCGGGGGTTAATTGTGTGGTAAACCCGGTGCTTACCGCCGAATTCCCCACATCAGCCAAACGCCCCTGCTACAGTGTGATGGATAAATCAAAAATTAAAAATACCTTTGAACTGGCAGTGCCTTACTGGAGGGATAGCCTGAAAATTTGTATTGAAAAACTGTAAAAACATAAATAGAATGGAAAATCAGGAATTACTGAATGAGGTAAAAGAAAAAGCCCGGCAGTGGCTTTCGGAAACCTACGACGCAAAAACACGGGACGAAGTCCAGCGGTTGCTCGACAACGAAGATTCCTCTGAACTGATCGATTCGTTTTACAAAAACCTTGAATTCGGAACTGGTGGATTGCGCGGAATTATGGGAGTGGGCACCAACCGGATGAATATATACACGGTAGGCGCAGCTACACAGGGATTAAGCAATTACCTGAAACAGAATTTTGCCAATCTCGCCGAGATTAAAGTAGCTATCGGTCACGACTGCCGCAACAACAGTCGCCTGTTTGCCGAAAGCAGCGCAAAGATTCTGGCTGCAAACGGGATAAAAGTTTTTCTTTTCGACGACCTCCGGCCAACCCCGGAACTCTCGTTTGCAATCCGCGAACTGGGCTGCCAAAGCGGGATTATCCTTACCGCATCGCACAACCCGAAAGAATATAACGGCTACAAAGCATACTGGGACGACGGTTCACAAATTGTCGCACCGCACGACGAAAACATTGTCAACGAAGTGGCCAAAATTAAACCCGAAGATATTCGTTTTGACGGACCGGAAGAACTCATCGAAATCATGGGAGAAGAGATGGACCGGAAATTCCTCGAAAAAGTGAAATCGGTTTCCATTTCGCCCGATGTAGTAGAAAGGCACAAAAACATAAAAATCGTGTACACGCCGATTCACGGGACCGGAGTAAACCTAATCCCGGCGGCGCTCGAAAAATTCGGATTTACGAATATCATTCATGTCCCCGAACAGGATGTGGTCAGTGGCGATTTTCCAACGGTTGTTTCGCCCAATCCCGAAGAACAGGCCGCCATGGACATGGCCATTAAAAAAGCATACGAAGTGGATGCCGATGTGGTGATGGCTTCCGATCCCGA
>CAZHKI010000108.1:2853-9078 GCA_964533365.1 uncultured Maribellus sp.
GATTGGTGTGGTAGTGAAAAACGACAAGGGAAAATACATCATTGTTAACGGCAACCAGACCGCGCTGCTTTTCATTTACTACATCATCACCAAAATGAAGGAGAACGGCGCGATGAAAGGAAACGAGTTCGTGGTTAAAACCATTGTAACCACCGAACTCATTGCCGAAATCGCCCAAAAGAACAACATCGAATATTTCGACGTTTACACGGGCTTCAAATTCATTGCCGAAATCATCCGCGAACTGGAAGGGAAGAAAAAATACATTGGCGGAGGTGAAGAAAGTTTCGGTTTTATGCCTGCCGATTTTGTGCGCGACAAAGACGCGGTTTCGTCGTGCGCGCTAATGGCCGAAATTACCGCCTGGGCCATCGACCAGGGAAAAACGCTGTACGAACTGTTACAGGACATTTACCTCAAATATGGTTTTTCGAGGGAAAAAATGAAATACGTGGTCAGGAAAGGGAAAACCGGAGCCGAGGAAATTCAGCAAATCATGGTAAATTTCCGCGCTAACCCGCCCAAACAATTAGGCGGCTCGCCGCTGGTATGGGTAAAAGATTATGAAATCCTGACGGCAAAAAACCTCGTCACCGGGGAAGAAAAAGCAATCGACCAGAAAATCACGTCGAACGTTCTGCAGTTTTTCACCCAGGATGGCACCAAAATTTCAGTGCGCCCGTCGGGAACCGAACCAAAAATCAAATTCTATTTCGAAGTGAAAGGGAAACTGGAATCACGGGCACAGTTTGATGAAGCCGAACAGAAAGCAGATGCAAAAATCGACGCCATTATGGAAGAACTGGGATTGTAAATTCACAAAAAACCTAAATAATTAAATCATGAAGAATCAAATTTTAGTGTTGATGCTGCTTTTCGCGGCAATGCAAGTAGCAGCCCAAACCGACGGGCCGATGAAAATGAAACCGGAGATGACCGAAATCTGGGATCCGGAAGTACAGATAATTACCCCCGGACAGACTCCGTCCGACGCACCTTCGGATGCGATTGTGCTGTTTAACGGGGTTGATTTGGCCAGCGAATGGACCAACAACGACGGCGGGCAACCGGAATGGATTGTTCAGGATGGCTGCGTAACCGTAAAAAAAGGAACAGGCAGCATTAAAACCAAACGCGTTTTTAACGATTACCAGTTGCACATTGAATGGCGTTCGCCTTCGGAAGTAACAGGTACAAGCCAGGGCCGGGGCAACAGCGGCATTTTCATGCAGGAAAGGTACGAAATTCAGGTTCTCGACAATTACGAAAACCGTACCTACCGCAACGGTCAGGCCGGCAGCCTTTACAAGCAACACGCCCCGCTGGTGAATGCCTGCAAAAAACCGGGTGAATGGCAAACCTACGACATCATTTACACAGCGCCGCGGTTCAACGACGACGGCACATTTTTCACCCCGCCAACCGTAACGGTTTTACACAACGGGGTGCTGGTACAAAACAACAGCAAAATGCGCGGACCAACTGAATACATCGGGATTCCCGAATATACAGTCAAAAAACACGGACCGGGCAGCATTTCGCTACAGGATCACGGAAACCCGGTAAGCTTCCGCAACATCTGGATTCGCGAACTTTGAAAAATAAAATGAATGCAATAAAAGCCTGGGGATTCCCGGGCTTTTCTATTTGATAACCGTGCCTTTTGCTCCCCACCAGTAAAAAGCTTCCATTTTGAGCCGCCCCGAAACCACGGCCGGATCATCGCCTTCCAGTTTCAGCGCTTCTTCCACGGTTTCCACATCAAAAATCAGCAAACCCCGGTGTTCACCGCCATTTTCAAACGGCCCGGCAACAACCAGTTTGCCGGCTTTTGCCATTTTATCGAGATGCGCCATATGAAGAGCCTGTATTTTTGCTGCTTCCAGTGAATCGTGCCCACGGTTCTCCCCGCTTTTCAGCAACATAAAAACAAACCGTTTCATGGTGTAAACCGAGTCACCCTCCGCATACGAAAATTCGCGTTGTGCTTCTGCTGAAAAAAAGATTGACACAAACACCATAAAAAGAAAAATCTTCTTCATATCGGTTACTTCTGTTTATTGAGCCAAATATCAGTTATTTTTTAGTTTATCCTGAAATACCGTTTTGAATTTCTCCACTTTCGGGGCCACTACAAACCGGCAGTAGGGCTGGTTTTTATTCCGTTCGAAATAGTTGACATGATAGTCCTCGGCCGGATAAAATGCAGTGAAAGCGGTTACTTCGGTAACTATCGGCGCGCGGTAAACTTTTTCAGTTTCCAGTTGCCTGATTAACTTTTCGGCAATCTGTTTTTGTTCTGCTGAATGGTAAAAAACGGCCGAGCGGTATTGCGTCCCCACATCGTTCCCCTGGCGGTTCAGTGTGGTGGGATCGTGGGTATTGAAAAATACATCGAGGATTTCTGAAAAGCTGACGGTTTCCGGGTCGAACGTTACCTGAACCACTTCGGCATGGCCGGTGGTTTCGTTACAAACTTCGCGATACGACGGGTTTTTCACATGTCCGCCGCTGTAACCCGGTTTAACATCCACAACCCCGTTCAACTGTAAATAAACCGCTTCGGTACACCAAAAACACCCGCCACCCAGCGTGGCCTTCTCCACTCCTTTTCCCATAATCACCGGCACATTTAAAATGAAAACAAAAAAAATCAATCCTACTCTTCTCATATTTCAACTCCTCTGGTATTGCTGTATAACAAAAAGGAGCCGGATTATGTTTTGGGATTCAGATTTGGTGAGTCTGGTAAACCAGGTAACCGTAAACGGCAAACAGAAGATATTTTTTGGAAGGATAGCCAGCAGAACCAACCAGCAAGCTGGTCCCCGACCAGGGAACCGGGGTTAGTGCAGCCACAATAATCAGGAATAGGCCGTATTTTCGCAGCAACGGCCACTGTTCCTTAAAAAACCGCCGCCTGACAAAACGAAAGGCCACTTTTTTGTACAAAAACTGGCCGATAAGAAACGTAATGTATCCCATCACATACGAAACAACCGCAAAAAAAGCCACATTCATCCAATAATGCCCAATCCCGGCTTTATTGTAAGCCCAAATCATAAAAAGCTCGGGCGGAAAAATCCCGAAAAAGAATTCGGAGGCAAAATAGATGGCATAAATAATTCCGGGTTGGGCATAAAACCGCTCAATCCAAACATCCGGATTTTTTGAAATAACAATCTCATTGAACAGGAAAAAAACACCCAGCAATACAGCCAGCCAGGCTAATCCCATTAACCCGTTTTTAATAAGAAATTGAATACGCGGACTGAAATTCATGGCTTTTTCGCTGTAAATGAAGAGCAAAAATACAACAAATTCAGCAGAGAAAGGTTTTTTCGGGAGAAGCAGGGTTTGAAATTTAATATTTTGATGGCTGAGAAACTCCTCAAAGCATTTGAAACAGAAAACAAAAGAGAAAAAACGGTTATTATTTTTTATCACTACTGTCCGGTTAATTTTGAAAAGATTCCTTGCTTCGCTGCGGAATGACGGACTTTTAATGATGTTTGCAGTTGGGAGGGGGTGGGTTTTCGGCTTCGCCGAAAACCCACCCCCTCCCAAAACATAAATTACTGATTGTCATTTCGTCTCGCCTCAGGCGAGAGAGAAATCTCAACCTGAAACATTTTAAAAGAAGTTTACCGGACAACAGTGATTTTTTATGTATCAGTCGAAACATGCCGAATGTCATGTTGCAGCAACCAAAACTACATTTCCCGGTTAATTTTACCGCGGTTGTACGAGAAATAGATTCCGGCAGAACTGATGAGCGCGAAACATATAAATCCCCATTTCACGGTTTTCAGGAACACCGGATTGGGAACCGCATCAACGGTTTGCCCGCCAAACATGCCGGCAAAAAAAAGTGTGGCAACCGTCATGCTGGTAATTTGCCCGATAACGCGCATGGTGGCCGCTGTACCCGAGGCAAGCCCCAACTGGTTTTTGCTCACCGAACTCATGATGGTGTTCATGTTGGGCGATGAAAAGAATGCAAATCCCAATCCCACCCAAACCAGTATCATAACCATGAGCCAGACAGGAGTAGTGGCCGAAAGAAAGGAAAAGGCAGCCAATCCCAGGGTACACATGGTCATCCCGATGGTGGTGAGATAACGCGGTTGAATGCGGTCGGACAGACGGCCTGCCACCGGGGAAAAAACAGCCATCATCACCGGCTGGGCAACCAAAACAGCCCCGGCATCGCGCGGCGACAAACCTTGGATTTTCTGAAGGTAGAGGCTCAGTAAAAAGACGATGGCAAACGTTGCGCTGTAATTAATAAGCGCGGCCAGGTTCGAGAAGGCAAACAGCCGGTTGCGGGTGAACAGCCGGGTTTCAATCACCGGCATTGCTGAACGGCTTTCCAGCGCCCAAAATACAAAAAGTGATAGTGTGCCGCCCCCCATCAACAGCCAGCCTGTTGCTGAGGGGATATGCGACGATCCGTAAACCAGCGCCACCAGTCCTGTCATATAAAAAACAGTACCTTTCCAATCAATTTTCTTTCCCTGGCTGGTTGACACACTATCTTTTCCCAGAAAAAGAAAAGCAATGGCTGTAGTGAATACCCCCAGGATCGAGGAGATAAAAAAGATGGAGCGCCATCCCAGGTACTGGGTTAAAAGCCCACCGGCAAAAGGTCCAAAAGCCAGCCCCAGATAAACGGCCGACACGGAGAACCCTAAAACCCGTCCCCTGTGCTGCGGCAAAAAGGCCGAAACCAGGATGGCCGATCCGGTGGTGCTGACGAATGAAGCTCCTACTCCCTGGATAAACCGGAAAAAGACAAGCCAGTAGCCCGAACCGGCAAATCCGCTCGCCAGCGAAGAAAGGGTAAAAACCACCACGCCCACTTTAAAAATGCGGCGGATTCCGGTAAGATCGCCCCAGCGGCCCACGGGAAGCAAAAACATGGCCGTGCCCAACAAAAAAGCAGTGACCACCCAGCTAAGCGAAACCGCATCGAGCCGGAAACTCTTTTCAATGGCCGGCAATGCAATGTTAACCGACGAAATCAAAAAAGTCCCCATGAACGAAGTAACGGCTACAATTCCAAGTATCGAAATTTGTTTTCGGGTCCAGTTCATCTGTGAATTTTCAGTAAAACAGGCGAAAATAGTATTTATATCAGTAGTGTCCGGTAAAAAATCAGTTAAATGTTTTTGATTGAGATTTCATTTCTGTAACCTTTAAATGACTCTTTTGAACATCATCAGCCGAAAATCCATTACCTGGGCACCGGGTTTTTCCAGCGCTTTAAGGGTAAGGGTGCCCTGGCCTTTATGCAGATGAATGGTTCCGATGTTCAGCGGTTTAAAATCCTTGACATACGATTCGGTACGCGGGTCGCGGTCGTTTTCCATACCGGTAAGCGGAGGATCGTGGGGTTCCGTGATTTTGCCCGTGAGTTTTTCTCCCATAAAACTGATCCCGAAAGACGAACCGACGCTTTCGGGCGGGCAGGTGTAGTAAATTTCAACTTCATAGTTGCCATCGGCCAGCACTTCGGCTTCCCAGGTGATACTGTCGGAGATATCGGTCCAGTTGGTAAAAAACGAACAGTTGGGGTGGACGCTCGAACGCTGGATGTTGCCGTGTGGCATGCCGTCGCGCGCCGGGACCTGTGTGAATGGATAATCCGGATGGCCAATGGTAAACGTGCGGTCGTCTTTTTCCGGAAGTTCAGCCAGAATTTCGGTTTCCCACTTTTGCCGCGCTGCCTGAAACTGTTTCACCAGTTCGGGCTCATTGGCCGAAATGTCGGTGTATTGTCCGGGATCATTCTCCATATCAAACAGCTTTCCCTCGTGGTCGAACCGGTATTTTTGGCTGCGGATGCCGGTTCTTTTATTCCAGTAGTTAAAGATAAAACGTTCTTCCCACTGTGGATTTTTTTCGGTCAGCAGGGGTTTCAGGCTGACCCCGTCCAGTGGTTTTTCAGTCTGGAACGAAATCCCCGCCAAATCAGCCAGCGTGGGCAAAATGTCGATGGCTGCAGCAATTTCTGTTACTTTTTTACCGGGTTCCAACGTTCCGGGCCAGTGGATAAACAGGGGCGAACGCACCCCACCTTCGTCGGTCGAGCCTTTGCGGCCTTTCATCCCGCCGTTCCACCTAAAAAAATGCTCCGGAGTTGAAAAACCGGAGCAAATCTTATTTTCAAGCAATTTTAAAATTTAAAATTTGACCAACTTTCTTGATGGCACATACAGGCGA
>CAZHKI010000108.1:9088-9817 GCA_964533365.1 uncultured Maribellus sp.
GCCCGTTGTCCGACAAATAAATAACAATAGTTTTTTCCGAAAGCCCGAGTTCCTCCAATTTTTGGGTAATCCGGCCCACATTCCAGTCGATGTTTTCGCACATGGCCAGCGCTGCTTTGGTATGCTGAAGGTTTTCAACTTCAGGGTCGCGGTTCCGCAATGCCAGCTCTTTGTTTTCAAACTTATCCCAGTATTCATCGGGCACCTGCATGGGCGAATGCGGCGTATTAAAGGGCAGGTAAAGGAAAAACGGATGGTTCCTGTTTTGTTCGATAAACCGGATTCCGTGGTTGGTCAGGTCGTCGGTAAGATAACCATCTCCGGTCACGATTTCGCCGTTGTGTTCGAGCATGGGACTGAAATAGTCGCCCCAGTGGCCAGAGCAGAACCCGTAAAAATCGTCGAATCCACGGGCATTGGGATGATAAGGCGGCTGCATCCCGTTGTGCCACTTTCCATAGGCAGCGGTGGCGTAGCCCGCCTTTTTAAAAACTTCGGCGATGGTGGTTTCATCCAGGTCGAGGCGTTCGCCGCCAGCCGATGTTGAATAGACGCCTCCGCGGACATGATACCGGCCGGTTAGCAGTTCCGCGCGGGTAGGCGAACACACCGGACAAACATAAAACCGCCCGAATGTGACCCCGCTTTGGGCCAGTTGATCGATGTTGGGCGTGTGGATATTGGTATTCCCGTTGATGCTCAAATCGCCCCAGCCCTGGTCGTCGGCGA
>CAZHKI010000109.1:0-9794 GCA_964533365.1 uncultured Maribellus sp.
TGGGAACAAAAGCGTGGCAGTGAACCCATCAACCAACTTTATCCCGAACTGGTTTATATGGGAGCTTACGGCGCCTGGTCGTGGGGAGTCAGCCGTTTGATCGACGGTTTGGAACTGGTTCAGGACAAACTGCCCATCGATGTAAAACATTTGGCGATTACAGGATGCTCCTTTGCCGGGAAAATGGCGCTTTATGCCGGCGCGTTCGACGAACGAATTGCACTTACAATCGCACAGGAATCGGGTGGAGGAGGGGCTGCAGCCTGGCGTGTTTCAGAAACTTTGGGAAATGTGGAAACGCTGGCCAGAACCAGCCATCTTTGGTTTATGGAAAGTATGTTTCAATTCTCAAATGACGTTTCAAAACTTCCGTTCGATCATCATGAATTGATGGCCATGGTCGCGCCACGCGCACTGTTGTGTCTCGGGAATCCTGATTATGAATGGCTGGCCGATGAATCGGGTTATGTTTCTTGTCAGGCAGCAAAAAGGGTGTGGGAAACATTTGGCATCTCCGATCGTTTTGGATTCTCGATTGTCGCCAATCACCCGCATTGCCAGTTGCCCGATGTGCAGCGCCCCGAAGTGGAGGCTTTTGTCGATAAGTTTTTACTGGGAGATATTACTGCGAATACCAATGTTGCGGTTAACCCGTATCCCGACGTGAATTATGCAAGTTGGACAGAAAAATGGGGGATGAGTAGCAATTAATAATATTCAGAATTGAAAGATTATAGAAAAAAATTTGGCAGGAATATTCAGTAAAACAGGAGGTTTGATCCCGCTTATACGGGAGTGCCTTGGAATAAATATTTAAGTCGGTAAAATGAAACGATTTATTTCAATTATTTGTTTGTTGTTCCTTTTGCAGTTTGCGATTTCGTTTCCTGCAGGCGCAAAAGTAACATTACCCCGTTTGGTAAGTAACGGCATGGTGTTACAGCGTGATTTGCCTGTAAAAATATGGGGTTGGGCCAATCCTTCGGAAAAAGTTATCATACAATTTAAAGGAGAAACTTATATTATCAGGACAGGTAAGAAAGGAGACTGGCAGCTTGAACTGCCCGCGATGGCTGCCGGTGGCCCTTTCACTATGAAAGTGAATGACATTGAACTGACCGATATCCTGGTGGGCGATGTGTGGCTGGCTTCCGGGCAGTCGAACATGGAACTTCAGGTACGTCGGGTATGTGATCTTTATGCTGACGAAATAAGTAAAATCAACAACAGTAAAATTCGTTTCTTTCGTTCTTCAACACGTGAAAATGCGGAAAGCGAAAAAACGGATTATCCCGACGGAATGTGGTTGCCCGCGACTCCTGAAAACATTATGGAGTTTTCGGCAGTGGCCTGGTTTTTTGCCAACGAGATTCATCAAAAATGTAATGTTCCTGTTGGAATTATAAGTACAGCCATCGGAGGCTCACCAGCCGAAGCATGGCTAAGTAACGATAAAGTTTCACCCTTTCTGAAACCGTGGCTGAATACACAGGTACGAATCGATTCAATACAAAAAGCACAGGTTCAAAAAAGTAAGCCATTTAACTGGAACGAAGAGGTGAATAAAAATGACACTGGTGTTGGAAAGTGGTCGGAAAACGATGTAGATGTTTCCGGCTGGTCAACCATTTCACTTCCGGGCTACTGGTCAGATAAAGGCGTTCATTTCAAAAATGGTTCGATTTGGTTTTACAACGAATTTGAAGTGCCCGATTCTCTGGCCGGGAAAGAAGCCGTTTTGCGGTTGGGACGCATTGTCGACAGCGATTCAGCTTTTGTTAACGGAACTTTTGTTGGAAACATTACTTATCAATATCCGCCACGGATTTATTCGATTCCGGCTGGTTTGCTCAAATCGGGAAATAACAAGATAATGGTGCGTGTTTTTAGTAACAGTGGTAAAGGCGGTTTTGTGGAAGAAAAACCTTACGAAGTAAGAATAGGCAGGAATACCATTGATATTACCGGAGACTGGCGTTATCACATCGGAGCAGAGTTGGATCCACCATCTGGGTTTGGCAGCCTTTCGTTTCGTCCCGGAGGTTTGTACAATTCGCTCATCAACCCGATGAAAAACTATGCCGTAAAAGGTGTTATCTGGTACCAGGGTGAAACCAATGCCGGAAGGGGATTCGAATACCGCAAGTTGTTCAAGGATGTGATTCTTGACTGGCGAACACAATTGGCACAACCCGATCTTCCATTTTTATTTGTACAGTTGGCAAATCTTGGAATTCCAAATAAACAACCGGTTGAAAGTGGCTGGGCCGAACTTCGCGATGCACAGCGCAGGGCGCTGGAAATCCCCAACACCGGAATGGCTGTGGCTTTCGATATTGGCGAATGGAACGATATTCATCCTTTAAATAAAAAGGAAGTTGCCCGACGTTTGGCGCTCGAAGCCGAAAAAGTGGCTTACGGAAATAACACAGTTGTCAGCTCGGGGCCACTGTACCAGTCGATGAAAACAGACGATGACAGTATTCTGCTGACTTTTTCATCGGTTGGCAACGGTTTGTATGCCAATAGTTTACTGGAAGGGTTTCAGATTGCTGGCGCCGACGGCAAATTTGTTTGGGCAAAAGCTGTGGTGATGAGCAAAAATACGGTCAAGGTTTGGAGCGACAGTGTTTTCAATCCCCAAAACGTACGTTACGCCTGGGATGACAACCCGACGGGAGCTAACCTGAAAAACAAGGAAGGATTACCGGCATCGCCGTTTACAACAGAAGAATAAAAATTGTAAAATATAATACTAATGAAAACTACTTCACAGAAAGTTTCTGTACTCGAAAAAATCGGATATAGCTTGGGTGACCTCTCCGCCAACCTTGTGTTTCAGACTTTGGTCACATTCCTGGCATTTTTCTATACCGATATTTACGGTCTTAAGAATGAACATGCCTCAGTTATAATGCTGGTGGTAGGACTGGTTGCAGCGTTTTTGTTCAACCCTGTTATTGGCGCTCTGGCCGACAGGACCAACTCCCGCTGGGGAAAATTCCGCCCGTGGATTTTATATACCGCAATTCCGTTTGGTATAATTGCCTTGCTGGCTTTTACCACTCCTGATTTCTCGTACAAAGGAAAAGTAATTTATGCTGCTTTTATCTATACTGTGTTGCTGCTGGTGTATGCGGCCAGTAACCTGCCATATTCTGCCTTGAGCGGTGTCCTTACCGGAGATATGGCCGAAAGAAACAGTTTGTCGTCGTACCGTTTTGTGGCGGTAATGTTTGCGCAGTTTTTTGTTCAGGTGTTTATGCTTCCTATCATTTTATATGTTGGAAAAGGTGACAAGGCCGCCGGAATCGAATCGGTAATGACATGGATGGCGATTATCGGGACCATTCTTTTGTTGCTCACATTTCTGTCAACCAGAGAACGTATCATTCCGAAACCGGAACAAAAATCAAGCTTAAAAGAAGATTTGGGTGATTTGTTCAAAAACAGACCCTGGATAATTATGCTGACTTTGACTATCCTGATTTTTGTTACGCTGGCCATGAAAGGTGGTTCTTACGTTTACTATTTTAATAATTACGTTGATGAAGCTTCGCTGCGGGAATTTATCCAGCCTATTTTGAACTTTCTGTCGAAAATTGGATTGAATTTCTTTGAATCGGATCTTGCATCGGCCGGATTTGGGCTGTTTAACGCCGGAGGTATTATTTTTTCAATGATAGGAATTGCAGTTTCAAGCAAACTGGCGGATAAGTATGGAAAACGCGATGTTTTCGGAGCGGCTCTGCTGATTGCGACTTTATTTATTATCGTATTCATCGTTTTTAAACCAACGGATGTACGTTTGATGTTTGCCACTCAGATTCTCCACATGTTTTTCTACGGAATAACCACCCCGATTTTATGGGCAATGATTGCCGATGTTGCCGACTATTCAGAATGGAAAAACAACCGCCGGGCAACTGCAATAATATTTTCTGCAATGATGGTCGGACTAAAAGCCGGACTTGCTGTTGGTGGCGCTATCGTTACAGGAGTTCTGGGATTTTACGGATACATTTCGAAAGATGCACTAAGTGCCGGACAGGAAATTATTCAACCCGAAAGCGTGGCACAGGGCGCTAAAATGCTGGTGAGTATTTATCCTGCCATTCCATTTCTGATTGGTGTGGCTTTGTTGTTCTTTTATGAAATCAACAAAAAGAAAGAAGTACAGATTCAGCACGAACTTGAACTACGCCGGAAAAATTAAGCCAACTTATTCCTTCATTTTATTGAATATGAAATAAAAGCAATATTGAAACTAAATTTAAAAACTTGAACAGATGAAAAAATATAATTTATATTTTCTGATTTTAGGACTGGGTGTATTGGTCCTTTCGTGTACGAATACAACTTTGCAGAAGCCAGCTACTTTAAAAGATGCATTTGCAAGTAAATTTTACATCGGAACTGCAATGAATACCTGGCAGATTACAGGAAAAGATACAGCCGGTGTTCAGGTAATAAAAGATCAGTTTGAAGCAGTTGTTGCAGAGAACTGCATGAAAAGCGGCCCGATTCATCCTGCTGAAAATGAGTATAATTTTGAGCTTCCCGACCAGTTTGTGGATTTTGGCGTTGCCAATAACAAATTCATAACCGGTCATTGCCTGATTTGGCATTCGCAGGCTCCGCAATGGTTTTTTACCGACAGCCTGGGCAACGATGTTTCACGCGAAGTGATGATCGAACGTATGAAAAACCATATTTATACCGTGGTGGGCAGGTACAAGGGACGCGTAAAAGGTTGGGATGTAGTAAACGAAGCGATTATGGAAGATGGAAGCCTCAGAAACACCAAATTCCTGCAAATTGTGGGCGAGGATTACATCAAGCTGGCATTTCAGTTTGCACACGAAGCCGATCCGGATGCGGAACTGTATTACAACGATTACAACGAATGGTATCCGGGAAAACGCGACGCCGTTGTAAAAATGGTTAACGACATGAAGGCTGAAGGTATCCGGATTGACGGGATTGGAATGCAGGGGCACATTGGAATGGACAGCCCTTCACTGGAAGAATACGAAGCTGCCATTATTGCTTATGCCTCCACTGGAGCTAAAGTGATGGTAACTGAACTCGATATGTCGATTCTTCCGAATGCATTCGGGAATACCGGGGCCGACATAGCCACAAATTTTGAATACCAGCAAAGCCTGAACCCTTACACAGAAGGCGTTCCGGTAGAAAAAATGGAGGAATGGGACAACCGGATGCTCGGATTTTTTCAGCTCTTTCTGAAACATTCCGATGCCGTTTCACGCGTTACCCTTTGGGGAGTTTCGGATGCCACTTCCTGGAAAAACAATTTTCCGGTGCGCGGACGTACCGATTATCCGCTGTTTTTCGATCGGAACTACCAGCCTAAAAGCATTGTAGCCAAACTGATTGAGGAAGCCGGGAAACCGGAATACAATAACAAGTAATAATACTATTTAGCGGTTCAGAACTTATTGGAAAGTAAATAACTTTTAAATCTTCAAAATTTAAAATTCTATGAAAAAAGCCAGATACCTTGTTGATCATCTTTACACCGCCGATCCGGCAGTGCATGTTTTTTACGGGAAACTATTTATTTATCCTTCACACGATATTGAGTCAGGAATTCCGGAGAATGATCTTGGCGATCATTTTGATATGCACGATTACCATGTTTTTTCAATGGATGATGTGAACGGGGAAGTAACCGACCATGGAAATGTATTGGATGTAAAAGATATTCCGTGGGCCGGCCGCCAGCTGTGGGATTCTGATTGTGCGACAAAAGACGGCAAATATTATCTGTATTTCCCACTAAAAGATAAAACCGATATTTTCCGCATCGGAGTTGCAATCAGCGACAAACCTGAAGGGCCTTTTGTTCCGCAGGACGCTCCGATAAAAGGCAGTTATTCAATCGATCCTTGTGTGTTTTGCGACGACGACGGTTCGTACTACATGTACTTTGGTGGCTTGTGGGGCGGTCAGTTACAACGTTATCGCAACAACAAAGCCATTGAATGTGGTCACGAACCAGAAAACAGCGAACCAGCTTTACCATCGCGGGTGGCGAAGTTGAGCGATAATATGCTGGAATTTGGCGAAGAACCGCGGGATGTTATTCTTCTGGATGAAAATGGTGAAGTGTTAAAAGCGGGCGACCACGAACGCCGCTTTTTTGAAGCATCGTGGATGCACAAGTACAATGGCAAATATTATTTTTCGTATTCAACAGGAAATACTCATAAACTGTGTTACGCTGTTGGCGACTCACCTTACGGCCCGTTTACTTACAAAGGGGTTATTTTAACTCCGGTAGTTGGCTGGACCACCCACCATTCCATTGTTGAATTTAAAGGAAAATGGTATTTATTCCATCACGACAGTGTTCCTTCCGGGGGAAAAACCTGGTTACGCAGCATGAAAGTGGTGGAACTGGAATACGATGAATATGACAATATCATTACAATAGAGGGCACAAAAAACAATTGAGGGAAAAGTTGTATGATTTCTTTTTATAAAATGAATATCTTCTTTTTATTGTGGAGGTATGCGTGATTGTTATTATTGCTGTTCTACTTCTGGCAATCTTATTTTTTTGATGATGTAGCAGAGGAAATCGCAGCGGTTTTTTCACTGCAAAATTTAAGTTTTTCAGAGCAACATAAAGAGCTTTGCAGGATATTGCTTTCATCTTTTTCAGGGTCGCAACAATTAATGCTTAATTATTATAGCCCCCTTCATGTTGAATTGGCTCGGATAAATCCGTTTTTACAGGATTGACTAATTAATAACTCATTTAACGCATCACTCACGATTGGTTTTTCTTATTTGAATCAATATCTTTGTCTTACTTTTATGACAACGATTTTTGAATAATAGCAAATCAAATACTGACCTGGTAAAGCTCCTGAAGAAAGGTGATATGGCTGCGTTTGATGCCATTTACAATAAATATTGTCACAAATTACACAAATTTGTTTTCATGTTTCTGAAACATGAAGAAGATGCTGAAGAGATTGTACAGGAGGTATTTGTGAAAATTTGGGAATCAAGAAGTAAAATAGATGTTTACTCCTCCTTTGAATCATTCCTGTTTACCATAGCTTATAACGCAACCATGAGTTTGCTTCGTAAAAGAATAACGGAAGCTAAATCGAGGGAATATTTAAAATCCCTGCAGCAAATCGATACGGCAGAACAGGTAATCAACGAAATTCAATTTAAAGAATTGGATGAAAAAGTACAGTCCTTATTACAACAAATAACCTCCCGTCAGAAAGAGATTTATCTGTTAAGCAGGGAAGATGGCCTGACTCACAAAGAAATAGCCCAAAAATTAAATATTTCTGAAAGTACAGTAAACAATCATCTGGTTACCACTATTAAATTTTTAAAATCTCACATCGACAGCAGTTTGGCTGTAAATGTTCTTTTTTTCTGCTTATTCATGTAAAAAAATCACTTTTCTCCTAGTTATTATTTTTCTGTTGTGCGTAATATTAATAAACCTGGTAAAAATTAAATAATTTTCATAGGTTTAGTTTAGTTAGGGTACCTCCCTTTTTGGGGGAGGTACTTAAATTTGAGTGACGATGAATAAAGAAATTCTAATAAAATATTTAAACAACAGTTGTACCGACGAGGAATTTGAAGAGCTTTCCATTTGGATTGAAAAGACAGATAAAACGGTAGACGGCAAAAATTGGAGTTTCGACTACTGGAAAATGTTTAGCCCCCGATTAGAAATGGAAGATAAAAAGAAGTATAGCAATTTGCTGGATAAAATTCATCATGAAATAAATCTTCATCAATATAAAAAAGCAGATGAAAAACTGGTTGTTATCCATGAAGTTACAAAATGGTTAAGCCGTGCCGCTGCCATACTGTTCATCCCTTTACTTGGAGTTGTATTCTATTTACTTTCCAACAGCAATTTTCAAATCAATAGGTTCGCAGACCTGACTGTTGATTCACTTGAGGTTATTGCGCCAATTGGCTCACGAACAGTTGTTCAGTTATCCGATGGAACAGACGTATTTCTGAATTATGGAAGCAAAATTAAATACCCGCGAGATTTTTATGGGAAAACCCGGGAAATCACATTATCCGGCGAAGCCTATTTCGACGTGGCTCATAATCCCGATAAACCATTTATTGTAAAAACCGGAGAATTGAATATTAAAGCCCTGGGAACTGAGTTTAATGTTCAGGCGTATCCAGGTGATGAAGTTATTGCAACAACACTTGTAGAAGGGAAAGTTGTGATTGATAAAACAGTAAAGGGAAAGAAAACTGTACCGATTGAAGCAATGGTTCCCGGTCAACATATAAAATATAATTTGAGTTCGGGTGAAGTTACATCATGGAAGGGAAAAAGTATTGACCAATACATTGCCTGGAGAGACGGCAAATTGATTTTCGACAACGAACCGATTCTTGGTGTGGCTGAAAAACTGGGAAGGATGTTTAATGTTGAAATTGAAGTGGCTGAAAGTGCAAGGTATTTAACTTATACCGTAACATTTAATAATGACCCTCTGTATCTGATTCTCGATTTAATGACAGAAACTACACCCGTAACATACACTGTTATGCACCGGCAAAAATTAGGTGATGGTACCTTCTCAAAACAAAAAATAAGAATTGAAAAAAGACATTAACTATTGACTTAACTTATAAAAATGAATTGCCTATGAAATAAAAAAATGTAATTAACTGAAGTGGTGAAAACAACAAGGAAGTGTTGGAGCACTTCCTTGAACGTTTAAAAATTATCCCGGAAGATTGAGTACCGGGCAATTACTAATTTTAACAATACAAAAGTATGAAAAAAAAAGGTTGTTTTTTTCGGGAATTTAAAATACCCGGATTGCATAAAATATTAAAAACGATGAAACTAACTTTATTTTTGTTGTTAATATCCGCAATTAGCGTGTTTGCTAATAAAAGTTATTCGCAATCAAAAGTGTTAAATCTTAACATCAAAAACAGCACGGTAAAAGAGGTGCTTCGAAACATTGAAAATCAGAGTGAATTTTATTTCATGTACAGCGAAAAATTTGTTGATGTAAATCGGGAAGTATCGCTTAACATTAAAAACAAAAAAATCGATGAAGTTCTTGACGAACTATTTTCAGGAACAAACGTGAATTATAAGATCAAGGACCGTTTTATTTTACTAACAACAACTGCTTCAATCGAAAATGATTTAACAACTTTTCAGCAGATGTCAGTTTCAGGTAAGGTCACCGATTCTGCAGGTTTCCCACTTCCCGGTGTTACGGTAATGGTAAAGGGAACCAATCAGGGAACCGTTACCGATGCTGACGGGAAGTATTCATTTCAGGATTTATCTTCAAATACCATTTTACATTTTTCATTTGTTGGGATGAAACCAATAGATGTTATGGTAGGGAGCCAGTCGAAAATAGATGTGGTAATGGAGGAAGAAACGATTGGCATCGAAGAAGTCGTTGCAGTGGGATATGGTACCGTTAAAAAGTCGGATCTCACAGGCTCCGTTTCTTCTGTTTCAGAAAAAGCATTCCTGGATCAACCGTCGAGTTCAGTAAACTCTGTGCTTTCAGGCCGGGCACCAGGTGTATCCGTCAGGAGAACAAACGGTGCACCGGGCGAAGGTTCAACCATCCGTATCCGTGGCGCAAACTCGTTACTGGGGAATAACGATCCGTTGATTGTTGTTGACGGCAACTATGGGAGCATGCCCGACATGTATGATATTGAATCGATTGAAATTTTGAAAGATGCTTCAGCCACGGCTATTTATGGTTCACGTGGTGCAA
>CAZHKI010000110.1:0-9782 GCA_964533365.1 uncultured Maribellus sp.
GACGATCATCGCCCCGGCGATCGTCACGACGCTGAAAGCCACCGCCGCCACTGCCGCTCCGGCTCTGGAAGTTGCTTCTGCGCTGACCAAAACCGCCACCACCTGAACGGGGAGCATCGGATTTGGGATTTGCTTTTTTTACCACAATCTGATTGCCATCTACTTCGGTTTCGTTGAGGGCATTGATAGCTTCGTTCGCTTCCTCGTCGTTTGGCATTTCTACAAAGCCAAAACCTTTAGAGTTTCCAGTTTCCCTGTCAAAAATTACTTTGGCAGATGTTACTTCTCCGTATTTGGAGAAGAGGTTTTGTAAGTCGTCACCGGTTGTTGATGAACTTAACTTTGCAACAAATAAATTCATAAAAAATAGAACAAATAAAATAGTAAATAAATAATTTAATTAAAAGCACGAAATAGTTTTCCTATCAGATAAACCGATTACCGGACATTTTGTTTTTTAAATTAACAGTAATGTGAAATAACGTACAGCAAATGACTTTTTAATCAGTAGTAAAAACTTCCATGAACTTCCTGATACAAATAAACATACATTTTAGCAGATAATCTAATTTATCGCTTTTGTTTTTTGACAGATGATTAAAAAATGTTGTATCATAAAAAACCTTCCCGAAAGAAGGTTTTGTAAGGTGAGATAAGGATTTATACTTAAAAAACTAAATCAGCCGTAAACCGGATTGATAAATCATTCCTATTTTTCCATTTCGGCTGGTAGGTAAAGATACAATAAATCCGGAAGAAGGATAATTTAAAATTGGTTTTTTCAATCTTGGCTTTTTGTAAATGGTTAATAATCCATGTGTTGTGAAATGATTTTTTTGTTTTTCAGGATATTTACCACCGCATCCACAATTTCGTCGTCTTCCATGGTTGCATAGTTAAAAATCACATCAAAATCTTCGTTTTGAGCTTTTCTTCCAATAATTTTTTCGATAAACGAATCACGTTTCCGGTCGGCTTCGTGAATGTAGTCAGCAGCTTCGGCCTGGCTGAAATCCTTAATTTGCATCAACCGGTTTATCCTCCATTCTTCCGGGGCTTCGAGCCTAACGTTCAGTTTGTTCGGAACGTTTCTCAAAATTACGCCTGCCGAACGGCCAACGATAATTTTTCGTCCGCTGGTCGCCAGTTTGCAAATAACCCCTTTTAGTGTTTCAATCAGCTTGTCTTCGGAAATGTCGTAGATGGTTTCGTCGGCAAAAGCGCGGGCAACCTGCCGCAACATGAGGATGGCTTCCTCGGCATCATCGAAATTTCCATCATAAATCTCCTGGATCATATCTTTGACCACTTCTGAGAAGATCGATTTATCAACCCAGTTCCACACCACGTCGGTTTTAGTTTCCGACATGTAGCTGTAACCGGTTAAAATCTTTGACAATTTGATGGCGATTCGCTGGGCAGAACATCCGGCCTGGCGTGAAATGGTGACCACCGGTCCCGGAAAATCGCCGGTTTCGAGGTTGCAACTCGAAATGGTGTGCAGGTAACTGTTGATGAATTTTTCCATATTTTTAGTTGATTTTATGTTTTTTTAAATTTTTATATATCCGAAGTTACAATCAAATATTCGTTAGTAGAGCAGGATGTGTTTTACAATAGCAGTTTTTTTGCATGTTTTTGAACAACTTTCCCGGGTTTGAAAGAAAAGAATTATTTTTAAAAACGAATCGAAATAAGAAATTTCAGGCTATGATAAAAAAAGTAAAGACGGCTTTGGCTTCGTTCGGTATGTCGGGACAGGTATTTCACGGGCCGTCGTTAAAAGTAAATCCGGGTTTTGAAGTGGTACGTATTCTGGAACGTTCGAAAAACCTTTCAGCCGGCTTGTTCCCCAAAGCCCTTATTACCCGAAGTTACGCGGAAATCATCCAGGATCCGGAAGTTGAACTGGTGGTGGTTAACACGCCCGATCCGTACCATTACGAAATGGCCAGGCAGGCGTTGTTAGCCGGGAAGCATATTGTGGTGGAAAAGCCGGTTACACAAAAAAGTGACCAGGCTGAAGCATTGCTGGCACTGGCCAGGGAACGGGAATTGTTGTTTACGGTTTACCAGAACCGGCGCTGGGACGGCGATTTTCTTACCGTGAAAAAAGTGCTGGAACAGGGAAAACTGGGCCGCCTGATCGAGTTTGAGTCGCATTACGACCGGTTCCGTACCATAATCACTCCTGATACCTGGAAGGAAGAAGGCGATGAATATACTGGTGTTTTGTACAATCTGGGATCGCACATGGTTGACCAGGTGGTGGTTTTATTTGGAAAACCGCAGGCAGTTACAGCCCATTTAAAAATTGTGCGCACCGGTGGAAAAGTAACCGATTATTACGATATACGGCTGGAATACAACGGTTTTTCTGCCATTCTGAAGTGTTCGTACCTCGTGAAAAATCCGGGGCCGCGTTACAGCATTTATGGCGATTCGGGTGCTTTTCATAAGTGGGGAATCGATCCGCAGGAAGAGTTGCTCAAGGCAGGAACGCTACCGCAGGGCGATAACTGGGGTAAAGAGCCTGAAAAGGATTGGGGAATTCTGGTTTATGAAACCAACGGCACCCATTTCACGGAAAAAGTGGAAACCCTTCCCGGGAATTACCATGCTTTTTATGACAATGTTTATGATGTTCTCCGAAATGACGCCGAATTGCAGGTAAAACCCGAAGGTGCCATTGAGGTTTTAAAAATACTCGAAGCCTGTTTAATCAGCAACCGGGAGAAACGAACTGTATTTTTATCTTGATACCGGTTTCAGGTCTTTCATGTCCATGGAAAAAACCAAGGGCGTATAAGGAGGAATGTCCACGGTACCAGTTGCCCCGTATGCCAGCGACGAAGGAACAATGATGTCGATGTTTGTTCCTTTGTTCATCAGAGCAATGCCATCGTCGAACCCGGGAATAAAGCTTCGTTCTTTATAAACGAATTTCGTCAAACTGTCAGTTGTATAAAACAGCGAGGTGTCGAACAGGGTTCCGTCGAGAAAAAAGCCAAAATAGATTAGGGAGCAGGTGTCGCCTGCCAGTGGAAAACTGCCTGTACCTTCCTTACTGACCACATAATAAACGCCAAGTGCCGTAGTATCAACATTGTAATTTAAGCTTTCGAGCTTTGCAATGGCTTCTGCCAGTTCAATCTTTTCCAATTCGGCAGTGCGGACAATTTGTTCTTCTTCTGTATTAAGACAAGATGTGACCCCAATGAAGAGCGCCAGCAGTATTCCGGTTATTTGCAATTTAGTTCTTTTCATGACAGTTTTTTTGTTTTCCTGAGTGCGAAGATAATAATTTCATTAAAAAACCAGGCGTATCGTTTTTTCCATTCAATAAACATTTATGAAATCTTTGATCCTTATAAAAAGAAAATATCCCGGCGTCCATTCCGGGATATTTTTATTCAAATTATCCGTCCTCGTTTGAAAAAAGTGGGTTTGTAAGCCACAAAGATAACATCCCGTTTTCATCCTGATTTTTTTCAACCTCTGATACTTTTGGTAAAAAAGGCTGATTTGTGGCTTCCAAAATTCTGATGGCTGAATTCCTTAAAAAATGAACTGTTCTTTTTTTAATCCATCAGTTTCATGTGCAGGTATGAATACATCAAAGCGCTCATTTTTGCCCGCTGTTCGTTGGTGGAAGCGCCGGCATGCCCGCCTTCCGTATTTTCGAAATAGTAAATTTTATAACCCAGTTCGTTCATCCGGGCCACCATTTTCCGGGCATGGCCCGGGTGTACCCGGTCGTCGCGGGTGGAAGTGTAAAAGTAAACTTCAGGATATTTCATGCCCGGTTTGATATTCTGGTAAGGCGAATATTTGCTGATGTATGCCCACTCTTCCGGAATATCAGGGTTCCCGTATTCGGCCATCCAACTGGCGCCGGCTAACAGTTTGTTATAACGGTTCATATCGAGCAGGGGAACGGCACAAACCACGGCGTTGTATAAATCGGGGCGCTGGGTGAAGGCAACACCAACCAGCAATCCTCCGTTACTTCCACCGTAAATTCCCAGTTTTTCGGGCGATGTGATTTTTTTGGCGATCAAGTCTTCGGCCACGGCATAAAAATCGTCGTAAACCCGCTGGCGGTTTTCCTTTAATCCGGCCTGGTGCCATTTAGGGCCAAATTCACCGCCGCCGCGCAGGTTGGCCAGCACATAAACGCCGCCATTTTCGAGCCATGCTGTACCGGTTACAGCGTTATAAGAGGGCAGCATCGGAACCTCAAAACCTCCGTAAGCATACAGCAGAGTCGGGTTTTTGCCATTCATCGTCATGTTTTTCGAACCAACCACAAAGTAGGGGATTTTTGTCCCGTCTTTTGAAATGGCTTCAAATTGTTGCACCTGGTATTTTTCGGTAGGGAAGAACGAAGTCAGCGATTTCACTTTTACTGATTTCAACGCTTTTGCATCGGCATAAAACAAGGTTGATGGTTCAAGGAAGTTCTGAAAATAGTAAAAGAAGTGGTCGCTGTTTTCGTCGGCAGCGCCCAGCGAAATGTTGCCCAGCGCCGGTGCATCCATTTTTTCCTTTTTCCAGCTACCGTTCCAGGTATATTGGTAAAGCTCGCTTTTTACGTTGTTCAGCATGTTAACCAGCAAGGTATTTTTGGTGGTTGAAAGTTCGGTTACACTCGAACGTTCGTCGGGTTCGACCACCAAATCAAAATTTTTCTTACCGGCAATCAAATCGTCGTATTTGATGCTGATAACCGAGCCTTGTTTCAACGTCTGTTTTTCCGGGATCCAGTCCGATTTCAGTTGAAAAATGACCAGGTCGTTGAAGATGCCTGATATATCGATGTCGTCAGGTAAATCGAGGCTGATGAGTTTTCCGTTTTCGATGACATGGTACGAACCGGTATAAAATGAAGTCCGTTTCATGATGAGTTGATAGGTCTTTTTTTCGGTAGGAAAAGTATAACCCCAGATTCCCATGTTCTCGGCGTCGCCTTCAAATACCAGTTCGGCTTCTTTTAAGCTGGTGCCGCGTTTCCAGATTTTTACCTGTCGCGGGTAGCCCGAAGTGGTCACGCCATCGCCAAAGTCGGTGGAAACCATCAGGGTATTTTCATCGATCCAGCTTGCCCCGCCTTTGGCTTCGGGCAGTTCGAAGCCATTTTCAATAAATGATTTTGATGCAATATCAAATTCTTTTACAATCACGGCATCGCCGCCGCCCTTTGACAAGCTTACCAGAAATTTGTTGTACCCGGGGTAAAGTCCGGTGGCGCCTTTGAAAACCCATTTTATGTTATCGCTGGCCGACAAGGCATCGATATCGAGGATGGTTTCCCAACCGGGATTTCCGGTGAGGTAGCTGGCCGTTTTTGTCCGGCGCCAGATTCCGCGTTCATGTTTGTCGTCCTGCCAGAAATTGTAGATGTAATCGCCGTAAATGGAGGGCGCCGGAATCCGGTCGGTCGAATTGAGAATTTCCAGGTTTTTCTCGAAAATGGCCTGGTAACCGGGTTGGCTGGTGAGCACGTCAACCGATTTTTTGTTCCACTGTTCCACCCATTCAAGGGCTTTTTCGTTCTCCACCTCCTCTAACCAAAGGTGCGGATCGTTGTTTTGGGCAAAATTAATTTGTGTCATAAATGCCAGAAAAATGGTAAGAAAAGCTATTTTTTTCATAATGAAAGGATTTATTTGATTTTTAGTTTTCCATTTTAAAAACTCATTACAAAATGATAAACAATTTTTAACTATTTTCTGACAAATATTACGAAATATATTGATAATGATATTACTGGAAGGTTATTAGTAAACTGATTCTGTATGTTGAGGAAGGAAATAGAAGAATGATGATTTTCAATTATCTGGAAGTATGGATGTTCTCAAAATAAAAGAATAATTTTAACGGAATAATATATTTTGATATCATGAGCATCCATTCTGTAAAAACAAGGATCTTTCTTCTTGCTAAATCGAAGAAATATTTGTTTTCTGTTCGCCTGGTGTTGATTTCTCTTGCATTTATTTTAAATGCCATTTATGCCGGGGCACAGATGAAAATCTATGTAAACACCGATTTGGAAGGCATCAGCGGGGTTTTCAACTTCACTCAAACGCGTGAAAAAGGGTCACCTGAAAATTTGCTGGCCTGCGAATATTTTATGGACGATTTGGCTGCTGTAATCAGTGGTTTGCGCGATGGAGGTGCAACCGAAATTGTGGTGCTTGACGGGCATGGCAACCAGGCCGTGGTCCCGCATTTAATGGTGCCGGGCGCCACCTACATTACCGGCAGGCCGCGTCCGGGCGCCGGAAACCTTACCTTGCTCGACAGTTCGTTTGCCGCCATGGTGATGATTGGATTTCATGCCATGAACGGCACCCCCGACGGCGTTTTGTGCCACACCCAATCGTCAAAATCAGAAAACCGCTACTGGTACAATGGAGTTGAATCGGGCGAACTGGTACAGAATGCCGTGATTGCTGGTTATTACGGTGTTCCGCTGGTGATGGTCACCGGCGATGAGGCCACCTGCCGTGAAGCTCACCGGTTTTTTGGCGATAAAATTGTGACTGTTTCCACCAAAAAGGGCCTGGCACGCGAATCGGCACAGCTTTATCCGTTTGATGAAACCCGGCAAGCGTTGTACGAAGGGGCAAAACGTGCCATTCAGGCGATACCTGACTGTAACCCCTATTCACTCGATTTTCCGGTAAAAGCAAAAAAACAATATGTGGTTCAGGACGGAAACTCACCGGAACCGAAAGTGGTAACAAAAGAAAAAGAAATTAATCATCCGTTGCAAATTCTGGAATTGTAACCAAGAGTTCAGTTTTATCAGAACAATTTTCAAAACCAGGCGTTTATCAGAATGTAATTCTTCACATTAAATTCCATTCAAAATGAAAAAAATTCTATTTGTTTTGTTGTCACTCCCATTTATACTTTCAGCACAGGAAAAAACAGATTCGCTTCGTTTATGGAAATCGGGCGGTGTTTTTACCCTGAACTTTTCGCAGATTTCGTTAACAAACTGGATGGCCGGGGGAAAAAGTTCGGCTTCAGGCGTTTTTATGATCAATACTTTTGCCAACTATTCCAAAGGTAATTTGAACTGGGACAATTCGGCCGATTTTAGTTATGGTTTCCTGAAAGAAAAGGACAACGAATTGTTAAAGTCGAATGACAAAATTGATTTAAATTCCAAACTGGGAATTCAAACGGGCAAAAGATGGAATTACAGCGCTTTGGTTAATTTTAAATCGCAGTTTGCGCCGGGATACAACTATCCGAATACCACCGATGCTATTTCACGGTTTTTAGCTCCGGGTTATCTGAATCTCGCGTTGGGGATGGATTATAAAACTGAAAATATTTCGGTTTTTCTGTCGCCTGTTACCGGGAAACTGACATTTGTAACCGATGAGACTTTGTCGGATGACGGTGCTTTTGGCGTCGATCCCGGGAAAAAATTACGCAGCGAATTGGGGGCGTTTTTTAAATTTGAAGGGAAAACTGAAGTGGTTAAAAATGTTTCGCTTCAAACTAAACTCGACCTTTTTTCAAACTATTTTCATAACCCGCAAAATATTGATGTTGACTGGAAAGTTTTAATCAATATGAAGGTTAACGAGTATCTTTCGGCCAATCTTGTATCGCATTTGATTTACGATGATGATGTAAAAATTTTAGACCCTTCTACCGGTAAAAGTGCCCCGCGGGTACAGTTCATGGAGATGTTTGGAGTGGGACTGTCGTTTAAATTCTAATTTGTTTGATTTTTCAATCCGGGTATAAATTTTTTGAATTTTACACATAAGAAAACTCCCGTGGTAAGCGGGAGTTCCGATTTAACGAGGATGGTTTCTTTTCAATCAATATTTAGTGAAACACTAAAAATTCTTTTTTATAATCTGCTAATCTTTTTTGATGGAATTCTTTTCCGAAAATGAAAGTTTTGACAGCAAATTAGTTTATGCCTGGAACAACGATTCCAGCAGATCGCGGGTTTCTTCATTGTAAATGCCATCAATGGCGAGATTAGGCTTCCGGGTTTGCAGTTGTTTGACCGCCTCGGCTGTTTTTGGCCCAAACGAACCGTCGGAAGTTCCGGCATTGATGTTCAGCAGTTTCAGCGCATCCTGCAGGGCGACTACTGCTGCGCCCTTGCTTCCGGGTTGTAGTACCGGCTCGGGAATTACAAGCTTTTTTACCGGGGCAAGCCGCTGAAACGATAAAACCGTTTCGATACGGTAGGCTGAAACAGATACACGGTTTCCCTGGTTGCCTCCCAGGCAATATACCCGTTTTTTGTCGGTTGAAACGCCGAGAAAAAATCCTACATGCCCTTTCCACGATTGCGGGCTTTCGCGCCAGAAAACCACCACATCGCCCGGTTCGGGATTGGATACTTTTATTCCCACATCGAGCCACGAGCGCGCGTTCGGTTTTCCCGAGCGTTGCAGCCCGGCTTTCCACGCCACCCAGTTGACAAAAGTACTGCACCATGCCACTTCGTCGCTGGTTATTCCTTTGATCCCGGTTTCTTTGGCATAATTTAAAATCCGGGGATTATGTTTCTCCCCTACATTTTCTTCTGTTCCCAGTTCGCTGAACGCTATTTTTAAAAGTTCTTCCATTTTTTAATTGATGATTGATTTAATGTTATAAATTCAGGATTTCACATTCAAAAAACGCTGGGGATTGATCCCCGCGATGAGGTCAAAATCGTTTCCGAAAGCTTCTTTAAAATCTTTGAAGTACTGTTCCATGGTGGGACCGAAAAACTGGGCCAGGAAAAAGTCGGATCCGTATAAAAATTTCGATTTTTCATAATCGTTCAGCAAGTCGAAAAAGCTGGTTTTAAGGGTTTTTAGTTGCTCTTTGATGGAAAATGACAGTTGGTTGCCGTCCGGATTTCTAATCAGAATTCCTTCTGAGAAGCACGACAGATCGGTAAATGCATTAGGATATTCCGGATTTCTGATGATATCGAAAATGGCTTTTGCCCAGTTGTCGGTCAATTCTGCCCGGTATAATCCGTTCCAAACCCTGGCCCTTTCAGTGGTTGTCAGGTTATCCTTCAGGATCATTTTTTTGCCTTTTTTAATAAATCCTGAACGGATTCGGTATTTTATTTCTTCGGGCAAATGAAGGATTCCGTGTTCAAATAGTTCTGCATCAAGTCTTTTAAAAGGTATTTTATAATTCACATAGTCCATAATTTGTCCACTTCCTCCGAAATGGGCGAAGTTGATAGTTAGTTTTGGATATTTTTCGAGGACAATTTTCCACAGACACGGATGGTTCAGCATTTTTGCCCGTTCTTTGATGGCGTCGCCTGCGCGGAGAGAAAAGAATTGGTACCGAAAGGGAATTGGTTTTTCAGGAGAAAAAATATTTCCGTTCTGATAAACCTGTCCGCGTACTTTTAATACCGACGACAAACAGGCGAACCCGGCATTGGAATTATGAACGGTAATGGGGATATTATTTTCTTCGCACAAAGCATAAATTCCTTTTTCATCGCCGGTTCCCATTAAAATTGGGTCGGTGGGCGAGAATCCGGCGGGAGCGTATAGTTTTATTCCGGCAAACTTCGCTCCGGAGCTCAGCAGCTTTTCCTTTACTTTTTCGAGCAGATTAATTCCTCCCTTGTACTCACGCCGCGGGTCGACACTGAAAAATGGCAGGATGGTTTTATATTTTCCAGCCAGGTATTCCAAATCGGTAATTTGTTGTTCGTAGTTGGCATTGTCGAATATTTCCACATCATTATCCGACTTTTTCATGAAATTTTTGTTGAA